>CAZIFH010000188.1:0-11517 GCA_964539065.1 uncultured Candidatus Bathyarchaeia archaeon
GTTTATACTGTATGCTTTAAACTCTCCAGAGGATGCAGCTTTGTGGCACGGGATCGGTGAGTCAGGGGCATCTCAGCTTGTAAAGAGTTTTACGTCAACGTATTTTGCATGCAGCCAAGGGTACATCGTTCCACTTTCAAGAAACATTCCCTTACAGTTCAATCTTATTCCAGAAAAAATGTGGGTTCACCCCTTTCACAAAACAATAGATACAAGCATAGGTTCAGTTGAAAAAATAGAGGATCTGGCTAAATTTGGCATGAGAGTTGAGTATCTTCTAACCAGAGAGCACATAAGGTAAACAGAGGTGTCAGGTTGTACTTTAAACAGATCAAACACGTCAGCGACAATTTTTCGTATATTGTGGCAGACGAAGAAACAGGCGAGGCAGCTGTTATTGATCCAAGCTTCAATGGCGACAAAATTATTCAATTATCCAAGGAAAATAACCTATGCATAAAATATGTCATCAACACTCATCACCACATCGATCATGTTATGGACAACTCAAAAATAAAATTGTGTTTTGGCTCAAAGATCGTAGCTCACAAACTGTCAAAAGTTAAAAAAGACATTGAAGTCAATGACGAAGACATTTTGAAACTTGGCAAAATAAACATCAAGGTAATTCACACGCCAGGTCACACGCCAGACAGCATATGCTTACTACTCAATGGCAAACTCGTTACAGGAGACACGCTGTTTGTGGGAGAATGCGGCAGAACAGATTTGCCTGGCGGCAACTCTGTTGAGATGTACAATAGCCTTTTTAATAAGATAATGAAACTTAACGACGATATTGAAATTTATCCTGGTCACGACTATGGTTCACGGCAGCACTCAACAATAGGTGAGGAGAAAAAAACAAACTACGTTCTAGAAAAAAGCTCATTGAAAGAGTTTGTGGAATTTATGAAGATTTGATATGAGTTTATGATAAAAAAAGTATTTTAGAATGAATTTTGCCTGTAAGGCAAGAAAAACGAATATCTAAAAAGAAAGTTTATCCTATCTTAATAAACGATACTTCTTTGCCATCATCTTAAGGAATTTCAGCCCTTCTGAAGCTAAGGCATCTGCACTAGGAGCCATTTGTCTCCAAATTGCTGTTGAAGCTGCAATTTTTTCCATATCCTGTGTAAATGACTCCACTACTATCCAGCGGTCATAGTTTATCTCTGATAAGGCTTGAAATACACCGTCCCAATCGACATGCCCAGTTCCTGCAATACCACGGTCATTTTCGCAACAATGCATATGCCAAAGCATTGAACCAGTATCCTTTATGGGCTGGTAGAAATTTTTTTCTTCTATGTTCATATGAAATGTATCTAAGTGAACTTTTATATTTGGTTCCCCAACATCCTTCGCCAGCTTCACGGCATCGGCTGCTGTGTTAAGGAAGTATGTTTCAAATCTATTCACAGGCTCAAGCCCAAGTGTTACTCCATATTTGGCAGCATATCGGCATGTCTCCTTCAATGCTTCCACACTGTATTTCCACTCCGTTTCGGTTCTAGATTTTCCAGTAATTTTTCCCCACGCGGTATATATAACGCCGTTTATACAATCTCCACCAAGATCTGAAATAACTTCTATGCCGCATTTCATGTGCTCGATGCCTCGCTCTCTTGTGGTTTTATCGTTGCTGGTTATATCTGAACTTAAAGGCAGTCCCATAGAACCTAAAGGCGAAATATTGTAACGCTTCAGTTCTTTTCTAGTCTTTTCTTTATCTATGACGTTAATTTCCATCAGTGGAACCTCAACACCTTCAAAACCCATATCCTTCGCTTTCTTGATGAGCTTTAAAGCTGAAACGTCAAACTTTTCAGTCCAAAGGAAAAGGTGCACACCAAATTTTACCATGAACCCAAAATATATGACGATCTTGATTTAAGTTTTTCCTTAAAGCGCTATGATTTCCTGATTGTAAGAAAATGTAACAGGTTCAAATAAAATATTCAATCATTATTTCTTAAGTAACAAAGCTAATTTCAATGCGCTGTCTCGTATCCCATAGTATCTCTCAATTAGTTGGCGTATTTCTTCCTTCACTTGCATTTGAGCAGATTCAACTTTGCCAGTTCTTCGAAGCTCCTTCTCGTATGTTTGACGAATAGATGTGCCAATATTAATCTTTGTTACTCCATTTCTAATACTTGCTAAAACACTTTGACGCTCTATGCCAGATCCGCCATGAAGTACGATAGGCACGTTCGTAACTGAAACAATCTTAGAAAGATGCTCAATGTTCAACCTTGCATTTACTTTCTTTGCGTCTTTTGCCACACCAGTGATAGCTCCATGAATATTACCAATAGCGACGGAAAGCCAGTCCACATTAGTCTCAGCAACAAACCTTTTCGCCTCTTCTGGGTCAGTGAATCCTTTACCTGAACAGAAAAGCTCCTCATAAGGAGGTAACGGTTCCTTTTCATGACCATAAACAGAACCAAGTTCAGCCTCAACAGGAATAAGCTTTGAATGGGCCATTTGTACAACTTTCTTTGTAACCGCAATATTTTCTTCGAGGTCTAACCTTGATCCATCAATCATAACTGAATCGAATCCTAGGTCAAGCGCCTCTTTTATCATCTTTTTCCAGTCTACGGGATTTCCCTTTTCATCAATAACTGGAACATGATCTAAATGAAGTCGGGTGTAAGCTGTGTGTTCATGTTTCTCATACTCCATTTTTACTGCGTTTAGACTTTGGGCGCCAAAATTCTCTATGTCAGGAAGCGAAACTTCAATAAGCCCAAAACAGTTAAGATCTTTCAAAACTGTAATAATAGATTCCACCATTGGTAAATAGGCAACATTAAACGCTGGAACTAAAATGTGGGCTTTGAAAGCTTCACGCATTATCTTTTTTAATTCTGATTGTTGAAGCACTTTTTCGTGTTCTAGAGTTAATTTGGTCATTTTTCCTCCTTCTCACAGGTTTGCATAAAGCAAAAAACTGACGCTTCGCTATTTGATGTTACAAGTGGCTGATATAACTTTTTCTTTAACGAACACTTAATTCATGCACTATTTTATTTAGAAAGTCATTAATAGGATATAGTACTATTTAGATTCGACTTTGGAGGAAAAAAATGTCTTCATATCTTGTAGGCATTGACCTCGGGACGTCAGCTTGTAAAACAGTAATTTTTGATCTTGAAGGCAAAAAGATATCAGAAGCTCAGGAAGAATATCCTGTGTATCATCCTAAGCCAAGGTGGGCGGAACAGAAACCTCAAGAATGGTGGCAAGCGGTTGTTAAAACACTAAAGAAAAGCTTAAAAAAAGCAATGATTGAAAGAGACGATTTAGCTGGATTGGCAGTTGATTCTCAAAGGGAGGCAGTTGTTCCGTTAAGTAAAGAAGGTAAAGAATTATATAACAGTATTATTTGGCTTGATAATCGAACAATTTTGCAATCTCATAAAATAAGAAGATTAATGGATGAGAAAAACATTTTGTCAATTACAGGCGTGGCAATTGATCCTATTTACTCTGCATCCAAAATTCTTTGGCTTAAAGAAAACGTTTCGCAAGTCTACGAAAAAACTGCTTATTTTCTTTGCGCAAAAGATTACATTGTTTATAAACTCACAGGAGAAATCGTCACAGATTATTCCATGGCTTCTCGAACGTTGCTTTTTGATGTCACTAACAGAAAATGGTCTACAGAAATATGTACATCTCTAGACATACCGATTGAGAAACTCCCCTTAGTGAAAGATTCTGTAACAGTCGTTGGAGAGGTCTCATCTAAAGCGTCACAGGAAACTAGTCTTCCAAAAGGACTTCCAGTAGTAAATGGAGGGGGAGATCGGCCTTGCGAATGTCTAGGTGCAGGCGTTATGCAACCAGGCTCGGTTAATGTAGGCACAGGTACAGGCACAGTTATTGAGGTTCCATTAAGTAAACCACTTATTGACTTTAAAGGAAGAATTCCTTGTTGCAGCCATGTAATTCCAAATACGTGGGAGTACGAGATTATTATTGCTACAACTGGAGCTTCTTTACGATGGTTTAGAGACACTTTCTGCGACGAAGAGAAATCTCAAGCACAGAATCTAGGCGTAGATCCTTATAATTTGCTTACCGAAAAAGCTGAAAAAGTCAATCTAGGCTCAGACGGGTTGTTTTTCTACCCATATCTGACGGGAGCTTTTTTCCCAAAATATAATGAGAAGGCGAGAGGAATTTTCTATGGCATTAACCTTTCACATGGAAAAGGCCATTTTGTCAGGGCAGTTCTAGAGGGGGTTGCTTTCCAGTACATTGAAGCATTTAATCTTCTAAGTGACCTCAATGTGAAAGTTCATAAACTATACATGGTTGGAGGCGAAACCCGAAGCTACCTTTGGAACCAAATTAAGGCAAATGTGCTTGGAAAAGAGATTGTATTACCTCAAGTTGATGATGCCGCAGCCCTTGGAGCCGCATTGCTTGCGGGAACAGGTGTAGGACAATACCCAAGCCTTGCAAAGGCAGTTGAAGCAGCAGTTAAAATAAAGAAAACCTTTAGACCTAATCCTGAACACCAAAAAACTTATGCTGCGATTTACAGGAATTACAAGGCTGTTTATTCACAGATAGAAAAAGGATTCACAGTTTATTAGGTAATTTTATCATTAAAACACTCATCTAAAATTTTTTTAGTACAGAACCAAAAATATCATTGGTCTCAATAAATTCAACAGTTTACATCCAACAGTTTTTAATGAATTTATGATCAACGAACTCACAATTCGATTCATTTATGTCATTTAACATGAAATTATTTTGAGAATGCATGTATTAGATCCTTAAAAATTGAATGGATTGATTCTACACATACTGAGAGTGCGAAATTTATACTTCATTTTTTGTTTTTTCATATTTTCATATAATGTCTTAAAAAGACACACAAGCCATCTTACTTCTCCTTGACGCCACCTACATAAACTTCTATTTCATAACAAGCATGCTAAAACCTTTGATATCATTAACATTCAGCTTCTCCACAGAATTACAACAGAAAAATAGTGAGATATTGATATTTATTATTTAAATTAAATCTACCTCTTGAGAAAGCAGCGCTTGCCACGTGATGCTTGATAGATATACATCAAAATGTTGTCATGACGGTGAGAAAGCGTGTATGAGCATAATTTTTTGTTAAACTAACCTAATAGAAAAAAATTGGTACCTTTATGGAATACCTCATTCTAGTGAGTTAATCTATCTATAAGTTTTCCTTCATAGTCGTAAAGATGGGCATCCAAAGCCATTTGGCCAATTGCATGTGTTGCGCAGCTTAAGCAAGGATCAAACGCTCGAACAACAGCTTCTATTCTGTTTAGAAAGCTCTCAGTTAACCGTTTTTGGGTCACATATTTCTTTGCGACCTGAGTCACAGCCATGTTATATGCAAGATTATTGTTCTCTGTGGCAATGATCATGTTAACCCATGTTATCAAGCCTTCTTTATCAACCTTGTAGTGGTGAATCAATGTTCCTCTCGGAGCCTCTGCAACCCCTATACCCTCACTTCTGTTAACTGAAGCCTTAGCCCAAACATTATTGCTGTAAACCTCTGGGTCCTCCAATATGTCCTTTATTTTTTCTAGACAAAAGAGCACTTCTATTAGACGTGCATAATGATAAAGGAAAGTATTTTGCACAACGCCATCCTTGCCAAGATTTTTGAATTCCTTTAATTCCACATCTGCCAGTGGAGTTCCACACCGCGAAATAATGTTAAGCCTAGCTAGTGGACCAACTCTATAGACGCCTTTCGGGTATCCTAAAGACTTGTAAAACGGGAATTTCATGTAGCTCCATGACTCAACAGCTTCACCGATATATTCGTAATATTTATTTGGATCTAACTTGTCAGCCACAATTTTGCCTGTCGGGTCAACTACTCTTATTTTTCCGTCATAGTGTTCAAGCTCACCATTAGAACCAACGAGACCTAAGTAATATGTTGGAAAGTTGCCGAGATTTTCAACTTCCTCTCCCAACCCACTCAGCTTGGCTTTGAACATAGACAACATTTCAAGTATGATATCTAAAGCTTCAGGAAGAGTTGCAAATATTTTTTTACACTTATCTTTTGGTAAAGAATCTTTTACGCCACCTGGTACAAGCCAGTCGCTGGAGTGAATTCTTTTTCCTGCCAGAAGTTCAATGATTTCTTGTCCAAACTTTCTAAGTTTAATGCCTTTTTTGGCTACTTCAGGGTATTTCTCAATCAAACCAAAAATGTTTCTTACAGCAGGGTCTGCACCCATGCCTAAAAGAAAGTCAGGAGAAGAAAGATAGAAAAAGCTAAGTGCATGAGACTGAACTATCTGACCCATGTGCATCAGACGGCGAAGCAGCTCAGCAGATCTTGAGATTTTAATAGCTACTATTTCATCGCAAGCCTTGATTGAGGCCAGCAAATGGCTTACTGGACAGATTCCGCAAATTCTCGAAGTTATGCTAGGCATCTCATAGAATGGTCGTCCTTCACAAAACTTTTCAAAACCTCTAAAATCAGTAACTTGGAATCTTGCGTCTTTAATAGTTCCATCTTTTTCTAAAAATATTGATATTTTTGCGTGCCCCTCAACTCTGGTCACAGGTGTTATATCTATTCTTTTCATTGTTAAATCATCTCTCTATTACCCAAACTTCGATCTGTTTTCCATTTTTGGCATCCTACCTGACAGTAGCTCTATCAGAACATAGTTTATAAGGTCTGCAGACGGCGGACAACCTGGCACATAACAGTCGACATTAACTATTTCATGTAGTGGAACTACCTGTTTCAGAAGTTTTGGAACTTCATTTGGAATTTGTCCATTAACATCCGCTGTTTCTACGAACGCTCTTTTGAGAGTTGTTTCAATGCAGTTTGAAACAGTGTTTCTCAATCCTGGAACGTTTCCTGTAACTGCACAGTCACCTAAAGATATTAGAATTCTGGTACGTTCCCTTACCTGTTTCAGCATTTCTAATTGTTCTTCGTTTGCAACTGCACCTTCAATAAGAGTGACGTCAACATTTTC
The DNA here is from genome assembly GCA_964539065.1 of uncultured Candidatus Bathyarchaeia archaeon. GTDB lineage: Archaea > Thermoproteota > Bathyarchaeia > Bathyarchaeales > DTEX01 > JAGTRI01. The sequence continues at coordinate 7,038 of CAZIFH010000188.1, forward strand.
TGGAAAAACTTTGACATCCATAATTGGGCTGTAGACAACTTGGATTTTTGTCGCCAAGTCTAAAAGGCGTTCATCTTGATCTAGGAAGGACATGTGGCAACCTGAACATCCACTAAGCCACACTGTTGCAACTCGTGTCTTGTTTGATTTACTCGTTTAGCCTCGCCTCCTTGCAAGCACAAACTCTGCCACTCGTTTATCTCTGGTCTGATGGATAGGCTGGCCCTCAATATATATTGCTCCTACGGGACAGACTTTAGTACACTTCCTACATGAAGTGCAACTATTCGATGAACCCCATTTATCATCCAAGTCGACAACAACCTCAGAATTTTTTCCTCTATTTTTGAGGTCTAGGACATGTACACCTTCAACTTCGTCGCAAACCCGTATGCAACGAGTGCACAAAATACATCTATTCCGGTCTATGACTAGAAACTCATGAGATGAATCTATTTCACGTGAGGTCCAATTACGCCTAAATCTGATGTGGTCAACCCCCAGCTGACTGGCTAAATCTTGGAGTTCACAGTTTCCGTTTGCCACACAAACTGCGCAAACATGTATTCTTTCAGATAAAATAAGTTCTAATGTCATCTTTCTATATTGACGTAGCCTTTCTGAGTCAGTTATAACTTCCATTCCGTTGCTTACTGGAGTTGTACATGCTGGAAAAAGCTTTGGTGAACCCTTAACTTCCACTAGGCAAAGACGGCATCCTCCAAAGCTAGTTAGACCATCCAAATCGCAGAGCGTAGTAATATTTATTCCATATTCTTTACATGCTTTGAGGATGGTGTCACCTTCTTTAGAAACAACTTCTTGATCATTTATTTTCAGTTTTATTGTTCCTACACTCATATCTCACTCACTTCTCATTTTGTTTCTTGAAGCATCTATCTGCTGGGCATTTGTGAATAATGTGCTGAGTATATTCATCTTTGAAATATCGTAATGTCGTTAACACAGGGTTTGGCGCTGTCTGTCCAAGTCCGCATAAACTTACTTCTTTAATATAGTTGCCTAAATCCTCTAACATTTTCAAGTCCTCTAACCTTCCTTCTCCCTGCATGATTCTTTCAAGAATTTCCTGAATTTTAGTCAATCCAACTCTGCAAGGAACACATTTTCCACACGATTCATCTACGCAGAAGTCGGTGAAGAACTTGGCCGTCTCCACCATGCATGATTGATCATCGATAACAACTATGCCACCTGATCCCATGATCGCGCCAGACTTGGTTAGGGACTCGTAATCGATAGGTAAGTCTAATTGTTCCTCTGGAAGGCATCCGCCTGATGGTCCGCCGACCAACACAGATTTAAATCTTCGGTTGTTCGGAATGCCTCCGCCTATATCAAAAACGACTTCTCTAAGAGTGGTTCCCATTGACACCTCAATAAGTCCTGGATTGTTTATTTTTCCAGTTAAAGAAAAACATTTTGTACCACTACATTTAGGCGTGCCAATCCCAGCAAACCACATTCCGCCGTTGGATATAATTAAAGGGATGTTTGCCAAAGTTTCAACATTCTGAATAAGAGTTGGCTTGCCCCATAAACCTGAAGTGGCTGGGTACGGTGGTCGAGGACGAGGCATCGCCCTTTGCCCCTCGATGGAAGCTAAAATAGCTGTTTCCTCTCCAGCAACGAAGGCTCCAGCTCCAAGCCTCAAGTCAATTTTGAAATTAAATTGAGTTTCCAGAATGTTTTCGCCTAGAAGATTCAGTGATTTCGCTTGATCTAACGCTTTTTTTAAGGTCGTGATCGCGAGAGGATATTCAGCTCTAATATAGATGTAGCCGTGTTCTGCTCCTGTTGCGTAGGCTGCTATTAGCATGCCTTCAATAATAGCGTGGGGGTCAGCTTCTGCAAGGGTTCTGTTAGCAAAAACTCCTGGGTCACCTTCATCTAGGTTAGCTATAATATACTTTGGGGTTCCATCAGCTCTTGCAACGAAAGTCCATTTTTGGCCTGTTAAAAATCCCGCTCCTCCTCGGCCTCTCAATCCGCTAGCTACCACTTCATCTATAACTGCTTTGGGGGTCATACTTGTTAGGCATTTCATAAGTGCGGAGTATCCACCCATCGCTATGTAGTCTTCAATGTTGTAGGGGTCGATTCTCCCAGCATTTCTAAGTATGAGCCTACGTTGTTTTTTGAAGTAGTCTTCGTTTTTGTAAAGCATGCTTTTTACAGGGGTTCCTTTAACGATGTGTTGTTCAACTATTTCTAACGCATTTTCTGGAGATACGTTTTGGTAGAGATAGTCTCCAGGTTCAACAAAAACGGCTGGACCTACACTGCAGGTTCCAACGCACCCAGTTCTGGCTACTTTGCACTCTTTCTCAACTCCACAATCTTTTACAGCGCGCTCGAAAGCCTTAAGTACGTCTTCAGCGCCGAAAGGAATGCAACCGCTCGAGCAACAAACATTTATTCTATATTTATACGACCTTCTAAGATCAAGATCCCTTTCCGCCAGCTTTACTAAGTCAATGGGCTTCAACCTTTTTCTCTCCCATCACAGATTTTATTTTGTTAATCACTATCTCTGAAGTTGCTTTTCCAATAACTATATTATCAACTATTGCGTTTGGAGCCATCGCGCAGGCACCTATGCAGCGAGTGATGAAAATAGAAAGTTTACCATCCTTACTTGTCTCTCCACGTTTAACGTTAAACTCCTTTTCGACCGCAGAAATAATCTCCTCCACACCTTTAACGAAACATGCCGTTCCAAGGCAGAAGGTGACTATATGACTTCCAGGTTTTTTTAGCTTAAAAAAATTGTAGAACGTAGCTACTCCATAAACATGACTTAAAGAAAGGTTCAGTGAAGTAGCGACGTATGTTAGTAATTCTTTGTCGAGATAACCATAAAGCTCCTGTGCATAATGTAAAATTTCAAGAAGAGCATCTTTTCGGTGTTCATGCTTAAATGTAAATTTGTCGAGCATAAGTAGGCGTCTGTCATTCAATGATGGCGTATGTCAGCCTCCTACTTTCAAGATTGTCATAGCAGAAAGCTTTCACATATTTAAGAGTTATTATTCTTTCTAATAGCAAACCATAATCTTGACGACGTTTAATGTGAAAAGATGGAAGGTACTATAAAAAACGGCCGAGCAAGATGTTTGATGAAAGAAAGCTTATATTAAGCCATAACGAGTAAATCAAGACGTGAAGGTTCTCAGTTTTTGTCAGTTAAAACTATCTAGGAGTAGAGAAAAGTTGCTTTTGTAAGAAACAAGACAATAGAATAATAGTTGAGATCCTTGGGATAATATTCAAAGGAGGTTCAGTTGCGTAGAGAGTCTCCAGAACAACGAAAAACTTCACATGCGTCAATAAAAAAATGTATTAGTTTACGTAAACGACCAGCCTCAAAGAATGCTGCGACTACAACTTTTGAATACTCAGCAAAGCAAGATAATCTCGTCTTTATAGTTTAACCACACCTTCAACCTTTGAAACACCCAATCTAACAGCAATCATATCTTCTCAGTTAAAATTCGTTGTTTGTTGTGCTTGTTAGACTTGTTTACTAAGAAAACTCCTGAAAGCACAAGTGCTGATCCAGTTATTGACTCAAAGACTATATTTTCTTTGAGGAAAAGCCATCCTGAAAACAAGGCGACTAAAGGAACTATAAAACTGGTCCCCGATACAACCATGGCGTCCTCTTTTCTAAGAAGAATAAACCATATTGTCCACCCTATAGAAGCTCCAAAGATAGCAGTGTAAGCAACTAACCAAAAATATGATGTGTCTGCCGGAAAGAAAACTCTGCCGGAACAAACCTCAAATGACGCAAGAAAAATTGCACCGAAAGATGACTGAAAAAAACTCATAATAAGAGGGTCTACATGACTTAGAAACCGTTTATAAAATATTATTGTTAAAGCCCAAAGGAAAGCACCAAAAATCATGAGTGTAGAAGAGACTAAGACGAAGGAACTTGCACTTCCTAGAAAAAGGAAAACTACTCCTACAAAACCAATAGTTGTGCCAGTTAACTTATTAGCAGTTATCTTTTCTTTTAAAAAAAAGAGCAGACAAGCATACTACAAAAAGAGGCTGAGTGTATGTCAGCACAGATCCTATACCTGAACTCTCTCTAATCAGCCCAATGTTTGAAACTGTTACTTGGAAGGCGTTCACTGCACAAAACAGCAGAACTTTTTTCAACGTTTTAGTATCACTCGGAATACGTTTTCGCAACGCTACGAAGCCTGGGAACATAGCAATTGCAGAGAAGGTAAATCGATGCAGTACGAAGGATGAAGGTGAAACGTAGCTTAATGCTAATTTAGTTGTTGACCAGCAAGTTCCCCAAAAAAAAGCTAATAATATAAAAAGTAGAAGATTGCTGAACTTCAATTTAGGCTTCAACTTTTTATTTCATAGTAGAGAACAACTTTATAAAAATGTTTCTGATATATATGCAAGACAGTCGTATTGTTTATTACTTAGGAGT
>CAZIFH010000189.1:0-5537 GCA_964539065.1 uncultured Candidatus Bathyarchaeia archaeon
GGAAAATTGTTTTCAATCTCATTTCTCCCCTCTTTAACAAGAATCCTAAGTGTTTCTTGAGCTCCCTTTCCCCAGATGTGATTTGCAGGTTTAATCTTTACATCAGAATCTTTGACAAAAAGGTAAACAGGTTTTTCAGCCTTTCCTGAGAATATTAAGCCGTCATATCCTGCACATTTAAGCTCGATAGCGAATTCTCCGGCGACGGTTGAACCTACTATACCATTGGATTGCGGCGACTTACCTGATATGCAAAGCCTTGCGCCTGGAGCGTAGCCAGTTAACGGTCCAGTAAACATAAGAAGCAGGTTTTCTGGGCCTAAGGGATCGATACACTCCCAATTTTTTCCCAGTCTATCCCAAAGAATCTTGGTGGCTAGCCCCCTTCCGCCAAGATATTGCTGTAAGATTTTTTCGTCAAATCTCGTCTCTTTAATCTCCTCGTTTGAAAGGTCTACTTCAAGAAACTTGCCAGCATAGCCTCTCATTTATACCGCCTCCCTCCATTTTTCGCCGTAAAGTTGAGATGCCACGTCCCTAGTAATTTTTTCAGGAGTCTTAGCATAAATCTTGAAAGTATGCGTACCAGTTCTTACAATTTTCTCTAGCGCATTCCATCTTCCAGCAGCGCAAGCTTCCACACACTTTGGCTTTCCACTACACAAGTCGCAAATAACAGCATAGTTTTCAGTAGGGTGAATGTATGGAATTTTACCTGGACATGCTTCAATACAATTTCCGCAAGCAACACATTTTTCTTTATCAACAATAACTGCTTCAGTTTCTTTATTAACAGATAATGCGCTAGTAGGGCACGCTTCAACGCATGGATAATCATGACATTGGACACAGAGATGGGGAATTTCCACGCCTGGAAGAAGCATGAAGACTCTTATCCTTGAGGCTTCAGGCCAAATTTTGCCTTCGTGGCTAAGTGAACACACTATTTCACATCTCCTACAACCTGAACATTTAAGGTAGTCTCTTGCTATCCACACTCTTTCGTTTTCAGACAAAATCTTCACCTCATTTTTAAATCAGAATTTTAATGTAATTATTTATCTAACATCAATTTATTTTTTTGTGGGATAAGTTTTATTCCTAAAAACAGTTACGGCACATACTTGTTTTTATTTAGCAACGACTATTTATAATGTAAATGTAAGGTGATATAAATCAGATGATCCTCAAAACAAAAATTCTTGGTTTGGAGGCAGGTGGCAAATTCATCGTCGTCTTAAATCATGAAGACGCTGAGGACCTAAGTATATCAAGTCTAGAAAGAGTGAGAATAACAGTTCATGAAAAAGATATTATCGCTATTGTAAACATAACTACAAGGCTTATAGAGAAAGGAACTGTTGGAATCTACGAGGAAGTAAAAAATAGTCTAGACTTGAAAGAAGACGAAGAGGTGGATGTTGAAATTGCTCCCTTGCCTACCTCAGTGTATTATATTCGTAACAAGCTGAACAGAAGAAAACTTACTTACAACGAAATCAATGAGATAACACAAGATATTGTTAAAGGCAAACTAAGCGAAATCGAGATAGCATCTTTTATAACAGCTCTTCATATTTTTGGATTAGACCTCGACGAAGCTGCAAGTCTGTCAATGGCGATGGTTAAAACTGGCAATGTTTTGGATCTAAACAGCCCTATGATTGTTGATAAACATTCAATTGGTGGAGTTCCTGGAGACAAAACAACATTACTTGTTGTTCCAATTGTTGCTGCTGCTGGATTAACAATACCAAAGTCTTCGTCTAGAGCCATAACTTCAGCTGCTGGTACAGCGGATAGGGCTGAGATACTTATGCCAGTAAATTTTGGACTTGAGGAAATGAAAAGGATTGTTGAAAAAACTAATGGGTGCATAGTTTGGGGTGGAACGCTTAACCTTGCACCGGCTGACGACATATTCATAAAGGTTGAGCATCCGCTTTCAATTGACCCGCTTCTCTTACCCTCGATAATGAGCAAAAAGAAGGCTGTTGGCACAAACCTTATGGTTTTAGATATTCCTACAGGAAGGGGAACAAAAGTTAAGACAATAGGTGAAGCTGACCTTTTAGCTAAAGACTTTATGGAGATAGGTCGGCGCCTAGGCATTAAGGTGCGGTGTGCAGTAACATATGGAGAACAACCAATTGGGCGTGCCGTAGGACCGGCTTTAGAAGCAAAGGAGGCTTTAAGCGTTTTGACAGGGAAGGTTGAAGTTCCAGACTTAGTTGACAAAGCAACCAGCATATCTGGCATTCTATTTGAGATGAGTGGAAAGAAAAACGCAAAAGAAATTGCGTTGGATATTTTGCGTTCTGGTAAAGCGAAGAAGAAAATGTGTGAAATAATAGAGGCTCAAGGAGGAGATCCAAACATTAAACCTGAAGATATACCTGTAGGTGATCAGAAATATACGATCCGTTCAGGAAAAAATGGAATTATACTTTGGATCAATAATGCATCGCTTGCTGAGGTTGCCAGACTTGGAGGTGCACCTAAAGATAAAGGAGCAGGCTTATACCTTCACAAGAAGATAGGTGACCGTGTGAAAAAAGGTGAGCCATTGCTAACGATCTATGCGGAAAGAGATCTTAAGCTCCAAAGGGCTTTAGATTATCTTGAAAAATTTGATGTTCTTGGAATAGGTGAAAGAATGAATATGCTTATACACGAAGTTAAAGAGTTTCCTGTAGGAAAAACCACCTTTATTATTGAAAGATAAATGGTGGTAAGTGATTGTTTTGATAGGCGTTGTGGCGCTTGAGCTTTGGAGTATACTGATTGAAATTCGGGGATATGCAAAAAGAAAGAATAGAATACTTGTTCATTGCACTTGGACATAAGTTGCTTACTCCTTATGCGAATTTTGAGAAAGGCCTTCGCCTCATCATCAATTTATATGAAGTTGGGAAAAAATAGAACAACCGTTTCGTGCAGAACAGCAAAAGTAATTATTTACCTGCACATCTAACAGAAGAACAAGTGCTACATGATTAAATACTTCGAAGAAGTTGTGTTGCTATATTTTCCAGTTTGACTGACGGTGCTAAGGAAGAACTTAAGTGCTTCAAAATAGAAAATTGTAGATGAGAGAGAATATACTTGTAAAGAATTTAAGTTCTAATGAAAAAGGAACCCGTCTTCGATATAACGATTTTTTCTTAAAATACACAATTTAATAATCTTCACAAAATAATGTTTAAGTTTTTTCCGTATAACTGTAAGGAGCTCTTTACGTGAATGATCGCTTCAAACAAATATATGGGGAAAGCATTCGAGATGAAAGGCCATTTAGTTGAGAAAGTAAGAAGAAAAGAGCACTTGGGTTTTAAGCCAGATTTTACTATCAAAAATTATGCCTAAAAAGTCCTAAATCACATTCTTTGATATTAGAATTTTTTAGGCACATTCACAACGCGTAATCAGCAAGAAACTTAAGGTATGGACTGTCCCATTTGTAAACGTTCATAAAAAATCTTCTTGCAGAATAAAACGTTGACGTCTCAGCAGTTACAGAGTTGTCGCAAAAACTGCAGCCCTTCGCAATCTCAACAAACCGTTTAAGAGACTCTGAATGCAGAATTTCGTTTAAGCTCTGTTTTCGAAGGTCACCTATGGAGAGATCAGTTTTTTTGCACCAAAATGGATTTACCTTTCCATCTTCAGTTACTACAACGAAAATTAATGGTTGAGCACAATTATATTTCACATGATTTATGACATGTTCAAGATATTCAGAAGAGTTCAACACGAAGCTTTCATGATTTTTGAGTTTAAGGATTTCTGAAAAAACTCTTATTTTTTCTTTGCTTGTCAACGCAATTTCTTCGTTACAGCCAGTGAAGACTTCCATCTGATCAAATGCTATTTTTACTCCTAACAAACGAGAGAGCTCCACCATTCTCTTCGCTGAGTTTTGATTCAACTTGCTTAAGACACAATTAATTGCAACTTCTCCTCCCGCATCTCTGAGTTTAACGATGCCTCTTACAGCTCTATTAAAAGTTCCTTTTTGGCCCCGCATTACATCATGATACTGGGAGTAATGGTCTAGAGAAACAAAGGTGAGGTCTACAATATTTGCAAGATTTTTAGCTTTTTCTGGAAGCAGTGTTCCATTCGTTATTATGTTTGTATAAAAGTCTTTTTTGCGAGCATATTGAAGAATTTCAAGAATATCTGGTCTCATAAGCGGCTCTCCACCCCAAACCAGATAAGCAACAAAATTCATTTCTTTAGCTTCATTTAGCATGCGGAAAATCTCATTTTTACTCATTTCGCTGTCATTAAATGGTTTTTTCCAAATGTTGCAGATCTTACAACGGCAGTTGCATCTTGAAGTCACGGAATGCGTCAAAATAATTGGCTTATGTGTCCAAAAACGTGAAAGCATGTATTTTAGGGCGATTTCTATGTGTCGCATCATTCATAAATAATTCCTTTATAAGAAAGTTGCTTGAAAAAGATCTATATTAACCTATGGGAACGATTAGTTAGACTTTTAGTGGAGGTCGTTCCTAAAATAGAGCGTCCATTCATAAAGGGTTGTATCTACCAGAAATTAGATCTTAAAACCTTTTTTGGAGTTTAAAAATTTCAAATTAAATCTGATAGCATAAATTATTTGTCTACTTTGCTTCAGCAATGTTTTTATTCCTACATAGATTAGGCTTTGTTCAAAGTTCCATCTTATTATCTAAAAAATGTAACTCTACCTCCCTAAATGGCACCTAGGAAAGATAATGCAAAATAAGGCAAATCACTAAATTTTCCGTGACTCAGCTTTCTTATTTGTGTTTTCTATAATATGCCGTCTTCTTGGCATAAATAGTCAAAGCCTACTGAAAGAAGCTTTTTGACCTGTTCTTTGTCGCTTGTTCCATATACTATGAATTCTTCATAGCCGTTTTGTCCGTAAAGGGCTTTCTATTTATATGTAGCATATAATGCCGTCTATTTTTGCGTGGTTAAGAAACTCTTTTACAAGTATGAGGTTTTTGGTTTGGTGGTATAGTGTTGTGGCTTATTATTGTCTGAAGGTATCAAAGCTTATTTTTAGGAGTCTTGTTTTGGAGTTTTCTGCAAGACTTCTGTAGGCATTGCAGAATAGTGCTCTTATAGCGCGTGGGTTTGGATTTTCGAATATGTATTGGGTTTTCTTGGCTAAGCGTTTAGCAAAGTTTTGTTGTGATTTTCCACATGTGGAGCTGCCTTTTTCTGGGTTGTTTAATATTATGATGCGTCTTTCTTCATCTATCTCTGTCCATTTTATGCTTGCTGCTCGTAAGCCATTTGTGGCAGCTACCAAAAACAGTGTATATCTAGCCAAAATGTAACAATCAAGATAGTCAGTATCCCACACCTATCGCCTATCCACAGTTTGGTACGTCTAAAAGGTATAATAAATAATTTAATAACACTTAAAAAGCAGGTTCTTCAAGATATGGAGGAGGAGAACAGGTAAAAAGTTGAGTCAAAATTATTTGAGGTTCAAAAGATGAAAACAAAAATAAAAAATCAAATATCCCGTGAAG
>CAZIFH010000190.1:0-3594 GCA_964539065.1 uncultured Candidatus Bathyarchaeia archaeon
CCCAAAAGTCATCAAGTACTTCAGGCAACACTACAATAGTGCCATGCTTAATATCGTAACGAAGAATCTTCATCTAACAGCAACCTTTCACAAAGAGACAACAATCTGTATTATAAAATATCAGATATTGTTAAACCTATCGAGAAAATACATTCCTAAAAATGAAGCGAACGAATGAAATTTAACATCGAAAAATTTATTAAATTGAGAATGAAAAAATTTAATTTCTGGGAAATCTAACCTGTCAAAATATACCCCCTTCTCATCTCCCCGACAGCTTAGGTTTCCCAGAGCTCTTTTGTTACCTGTCGTTTCTATTTATAAATAGATTAAAAATTACATAGCATAGGTATTTTAGTGTACCTTTTTATTTTTTACTTGGATGACAAAACTCATTTAACTGGGCTTTTATTTTGGGGCTTTCTTTTTAGGCGAGTTCCGCATACTTCGCAGTTTTTATGTTTATAGTCTGACGGGTATTTCCGGCGGCATGCTGGACAGTATATTAGCCATGTTAAGTGATATTTTATGCCTAAAGTCGCAAGAGAGGTGAAGTTAATGCCTAATTTTGTTGCTACATTTTGCATTGCATAATCGTCAGTAACAACTGTAGATGAATATCCTTCTTTTTTAAGTTGAGCCGCAAGGGCTAGGACATTTAAATCTGCTTCTGATAGGTAAACTCTGTCTCCAGTCTCTTTAGAAGCCTCTCTTACCCATTCTACAAAATGGGTGATAGGTGTTAGAATCTTAATTTTACCAGTCTCAACTGCTGCTTGAAACCTAGCTACTGTCAATCCGTCTTTAAGTTCGTGTTCAACATCAGGTACGGAGTACGCGCAATACTCCGCTGCAAAAGGAATGAAACCAGCGATAAAGGCTGAAGTGTCTAGAACAATGATTTTTTGGCTACCCACCCTCTTAATCCTCCTCTTTCGAGAACAATCTAACCTTTAAGCGTTGGTAGAAGTGTCCTTCAAAACGTATAAAAGATGACTTGTATTCCGACTTCTTGACAAGAACAGAATGCTCCTTTTTGTCGATCAGTTTTTGATAATCTCCATCAATCACTACTTTTACTTTTTTTGGATTAAGTATCTTCACACCTACCTGTGAACTTGCAGAAAAAACAATTGGGCGCATAAAGGTTATTGGACAAATTGGGGTCAAGACAAAGGCATCAAGTTCAGGGTCAAGAATAGGACCACCTGCAGATAAAGTGTATCCAGTTGACCCAACTTGTGACGATATGATTACTCCATCAGCTCTGCAGTCCACTATAGGGTTATTGTTTTTCAATACTTTGACGTGAAGCAGCTTTGCTAATTCACGTGATGTAACTAAAACTTCATTTAACGCGTCTGGAAGTCTGATGTTACCTATAAAGGAGGCAAGTTTGCTGCATGTTTCCACGGTGTATTCTTTCTTTAAATATTTTTCAACTGCCTCAAGCGCACTTTCAGGCGTAACCTCAGTGAGGAACCCTCGAACGCCCATGTCGATTGGTAAGACTGGAGGTTCTGGTTTCGGGAGTCTAAGACACGTTCTTAGTATTGTCCCATCACCGCCGATTGTAACTACAAGAGTTGTATTCATTTCTTCAATTGGAGATGAACCTTCTATCCAGTTTAGGTGTTTCGCTAAATTTTGCTCCATAAGAACTTTAAATCCTTTAGTTTGAAACTTGTCTGCAAGGGCAGTAGCAAGAGTTAATGCTTCTTTACGATCTATACGAGCTACTATGCCAACAGTTTTTGTCAAACTCTCACATACCTTAAATTCGCGGAAACTTATTTATAGTAATTGAGCTTTCGTATGTAAAAGATTATGGTTTGATTGTAACGAGAGGATGAAGGCTTTGAGCAGACCTGTGGATGTTGGAGACCTAAAAATTGGGAGTTATGTTATTGTCGATGATACGCCCTGCAGAATAGTAGAAATTACGAAATCTAAACCGGGAAAACACGGCTCAGCAAAAGCGCGGGTGATTGCAATCGGAGTTTTCGATAGCTTAAAACGCAGTTTTGTCAAACCTGTAGATGCGAAGGTTGAGATGCCTATGATTGAAAAAAAGACTGGTCAAATAATATCGATTCTTCCAAACTCTTTGCAGTTAATGGATTTGGAAACCTATGAGGTCTTTGAAGCGCCTCTTCCAGATGAGGATCTTAGACCACGTTTAAGTGAAGGCACAGAAGTAGAATATTGGAGCATTCTGGGCAGAATTAAGGTTATGCGTGTAAAGTGACAAAACTCCGTTTTAGGTATTAATTTTTCTTCGAATTCCCTTTATTGTTTCCTCAACTGCTGATAACGCTTTCTCAATATCTTCCTTTTCGATGCCTCTATGTGTTACCATACGGATTTTCGTTTCACTTATACTCCCAGCTAGGACGTTTTGTTCCTTAAGTTTTTTAACGAAGACATTCGCTTTGACTTCTAAACCTTCCACATCAAAAATAACTATATTGGTCTGAACAGTTTTCATGTCTATCTTGATTCCTTCCATCGTGTTTAGTCCTTCAGCAAGTAGACGTGCATTATAATGGTCATCCTTAAGTCGATCAATCATTTTTTCAAGAGCAATGATACCTGGGGCAGCTATGACTCCAGCTTGCCTCATCGCGCCTCCTAGAATTTTTCTCGCTCTTCGAGCTTTTTCGATGTGCTCTTCAGAACCAACTACAAGGGATCCTATGGGACAACTTAGTCCTTTAGAAAGGCAGAACATTAGGTTATCCACATATCTCGTGAACTGCTGCACATCCACACTCAATGCTACGGCCGCATTGAAAATGCGGGAGCCATCCATGTAAAGCCTCACTCCATATTCCTTGGCGACCTTACTTATTGCCTCAATCTGCGAAGGCGTGACGATTGTTCCTCCAGCCCTGTTATGCGTATTTTCGATGCATACAAGCGTCGTCCTTGCCATGTGCAAGCCCTTTGGCCGAATTGCTGCTTTAATATCAGATGGATCCATAACGCCCAAAGTTCCCTTAACCGGCAGGGGCAACACTCCTGCGATTGCTGAAATTCCGCCTAGCTCATACCAGTAGATGTGGGAGTCCGCTTCTAACACAACGCTTTCTCCACGATTAGCGTTGCACATCACCGACACAAGGTTAGCCATCGTTCCACTTGGCACAAGCATGGCAGCCTCTTTTCCCATCTTCTTAGCGACCATCTCCTCAAGCCTATTGACAGTTGGATCCTCTCCGTAAACGTCGTCGCCAAGCTCAGCCTGCCTAATAGCCTCAAGCATCTCCTCAGTTGGCAATGTAACTGTGTCGCTTCGCAAATCAATAGGCTTCAACATGAGATTTCACCTTAAGCGATATAACGCTTCAAGTATTGATAAACTTTAATCTACTTTCTTTTGGAATTTTTTGAAATAAAAGAAGCACTTTGACAAGAACAAAAAATTTTAAGACTGTAGTTGAACTGTTTGAGGAAATGCCTTTAAAGATAGGTTTTTCGGCAAGTTCTTTACCAGTGTTTTAATAAACATCTTTAGTGTTTAACGGTAATCGTTTATTGGTTGGTTGAGACGTTTGGTTTTGGAAGGTTTAGGTTCGTCGCTTTACGAGTCGT
>CAZIFH010000191.1:0-9915 GCA_964539065.1 uncultured Candidatus Bathyarchaeia archaeon
GCTTACTATAGGACTTATGCTTGGCCTCTCAAGAAAGATAAAGGTTTGCGACGAATTTGTAAGAACAAAATGGGCAAAGTCCGACATGGCTATGCTACCAATGGGTACAGATCTTGCCTGTAAAACTTTAGGAATAATAGGTCTGGGACGCATCGGATACGAAGTTGCAGCCAGAGCTAAGGCTTTCAAAATGAACTTGATTTATTATGACAAATATAGGAACGAAGAAGCCGAGAAAAAACTTGGGATAAGGTATGTAGATTTTGAAGATTTGTTGAAAACTTCAGATTTCGTCACAATTCACGTTCCATTAACACGAGAAACTATGTATATGATTGGAGAAAAAGAATTGAAGCTAATGAAAAAGACAGCCTATCTAATTAACACTTCTCGCGGATCAGTAATCGACGAAAAAGCTCTGTGTAAAGCTCTTGATGAAGGATGGATAGCAGGAGCTGGGCTTGATGTGTTTGAAGTGGAACCGTTACCACCTGGTAGCCCTCTGATCAAAACTGAAAATACAGTTCTAGCACCTCACGTTGGAACCGCAACTTATGAAACCAGACATCTTATGGCAATATCTGTTGCAAATAGCATAAGAGAAGCTTTATCAGGCAAAGTTCCAATAAATGTTGTTCCAGAACAAAGAGGCAAAGTTTTCAAAAAATAAGTGTTAGCATATACTTAAAGTCTTTTTAAATTATCAATATAAGCTTCCATTTCACTTTTATATCCATAAATCTTAGCCCTATTCTTTGTAAAACCGTTTATTCTGGCTAGCCGCTGTATGGCTTTGTGGATACCTGAGCTATATTGAAAAGCCTTCTTCGGTTTTAACGCTGCTTGTTGAGGCACACCTATTCTTAATGCAACATCTCTTAAAATATGTTTCCTAATGTTGTCATTTGGATCTTTGATTTTGTAACAAATTGGAATCTGATTGGCAAAGGCTACAAATTCTTCAGATAAAAAGGGACATTTGTAGTCAATTTCGAATAACTGTGCAATCTTTTTTATTTCAATTGCATCTTTTTGCGCAACATTGATAAGCGTTTTCATTAGGCTTTCCATTGATGCCTCATTGCCGTAATGCGTTTTATAAACAGTGTATCCGCAAAAAAGTTCATCCATTCCGTTTGCGGACAGCACAGTTTTTAGCCCTTGTTTTGCTGCTAACCGAAAGACATAATAGAAGCAGACACAGTTTTCGAACCTAACCATTCTATCAAATTCGATCTTTGCTAATACTGCTTTAAGACCATTCTCCAACTCTTTTAAAGGCACCAACTCATGGCAAATGTCAAGATCCATCATACTGGCAATCTTAGTTGAAATTTCAACATCTTTATGATCAACAAAACCAATTGTAAGAAGCTTTGTCTCTTTCCCTACGTCCTTACAGATCTTAGCTAGAAGAGAACTATCAATGCCGCCAGAAAAGGCAACCCCTACTTTAGTCGCTGTAATTCCATTGACTAGTAGAATAAGCTTTTGTCTAAGCTGCTCAATTATATCCAAATTCATCATTGTTGATTCCTTTGTCTTTTAATCTGCGAATACATAATTGCTTGGTGAAGAGCGAATCTTCGTTAATATTGATACCTAAACATTCTAAAATACCTAAAGTGAATATATTTATCGGGTTAAGTAAAATGACGCACGTCTATGCAGTAAATTCAAACAATTGGGAAAACGAGGTAATAAAAGCCGACGGCCTAGTCATCGTAGATTTCTGGCACAAACAATGCCCATGGTGTTTAAGACTATCTCCAATATATGATGAGATTGCCGAAGAATATCGCGACAAAGCAAAATTTACAGCGTTAAATGTTTTTGAAAGCCCTAAAAATCAGCATATAGCATTAAATTTAGGCGTAATGAGTACTCCAACGCTTATGTTTTTCTGTCAAGGAAAGCCTGTAGCCATGGTGGTCGGGTTTCAAACAAAAGATAGACTAAAACAACTTATTGAAAACATTTTAGCAAACTATAAAGAATGCGCCAGAAAAAGTACAGAAATCAAAATCACATAAAGACTCAGGGAATTAAAACTAATCAGCCATAAGTCTTGATTCTACTCGAAAATCTTATTAATTAATAAATCAGTTATTCCTCGTTAAATGGCGGGTGAGTGGACGCCTCCACCCGTTCCGCCTAAAAACCCCGGCGTCGGAGGTAAAAAAAGAATGGACGTAAAGACTATTAGCTTATCCACTGTTTTTGCCAGCATCTATGCTGCTCTCGTAATTTTTTTGGCGCCTATTTCGCTGGGAGCTGTTCAGCTCAGAATCGCAGACTGTCTTCTTCCTTTATCTGCACTTTTTGGTTGGCCAATGATCATAGGAGCTACACTTGGCTGTTCAGTGGGAAATGCCGTGGGAGGAATTGTAGCCTTTGGGTCATTGAACTTTTTGGATATTGTTTTTGGATCTCTTGCTAATTTTCTAGCAACCTTAGTTATCTTCAAACTTAGAAAAAAGAAGATTTTAGGCTGCATTTTTGCATCAATTATCATAGGCGTCATCGTTGGCGGATACCTATGGATCTTTGTTCCAGCGCCTGAAATTTTTAACCTTGCCCTTCAACCTTGGGTCTTAATGATTATTTGCCTAACTCTAAGTAGTCTAATTGCGATTGCTATTTTCGGGTACATTCTTCTTTTGGCATTATGCCAACCAAGTATCATTAAATTAATAAAATCCTATGGACTAAAAGTTTATCTTTAGTACCGAAAAGACTACTAAAAATAAAAATTTACGGAATTCTAATTCCTAAACATAGATATGCCAGAGGGTCAACATCGTCGGATTCAAAACCATGACCTTCTCCAGATTCGAAAACCAATACATCACCACGAGTAACTCTTATATCACCTTTGTCTGTGACAGCTGTTCCTTTTCCCTGAAAACATATGTAGACTTCAATGTGGTCGTCATGACTATGAACTCCTTCGTCTTCTTTTGGCTTAAAATAACGAACATTAGCATATAACATGCCAAGAAAATCCTCTTCCTTTATAACTTGTTCGAATGGCTGAGCATTATCGTAGATTGAAAAAACTTTCACAGTTAACCCTCCAATCACAATCAAAAAAATTTTATAAGCCTTCACTTCCATTTTAGCATTTCGCGATATTCAGGGTGAGGTCTAAACTTTCTCATAACGCTTTCAACTGGAACTCCTATTACCTCAATTTCGTTTACATCTATTGTTCCTGCATCCCATTCATTTAGATAGTACAAATACCCAATATCGAATGGATTAAACCCCATCACAACGTTCATTACTGCATCAAGAGAAACAGGAAAAGAACTTGCTGCGGCAACTCTTAGATCAACTGGGTCGCCTCCAGTAGGTCCTCTTCCTTCCATGCCTTGAAAACCATCTATCACACCAAGATGTGGCATCACTTTCAATGCCAATTTTGCTAATAAGAAGTTCATAACTTTGGGTCCTTGATGAATTTTCCACTTTTCATTTGTTGTATTTCGTCCTCCAAGACTGCCCACAACCATGTTTTTGATCGCTAGTGTCGTAATAACACAATCATGGGTTTTAGGTAAAGCCACGGATATACGGTAATCGCTGTCGACAACCAATTTTGAAATATGAAACTTATTGAGCCCTACATGAGGATCCGCAATCTCAATTTCCACTGAGTCATCTTCATTAAGATCAACAAAGTCTACGTTATAGTCTCTTTGAAGCTTCAGGAAATTAAAATTTACTAGACCCTCCTTCAATCTTGAAAAGGAAGGTCCTTCTCCAATTATGATTTTACCAGAGTAATACTTGCTTATGATATCCAGAATTGCCCGTACTGCATCGACATGAGTGGCTGCTAACTGCCTATGAACTGAGACAAAATTAGGTTTAACTAAAATTTTCTTCTTACCTTTTATGTCTTCACTAATTTGGTTCTCAATAAGATTCAGAGCCTCAAATACGCCTTCATAATGACCTTTAGACTGTACTAAAGCAACAATTGGTCTCATATTGCAACAGCCTTTTAAAGAGGTCATTACTCAATATTTACGTTTTGGGTCTTCTTCTCCTTCAGCCAGTTTTGATAATCCTCTTCTATTTGTTCTGTCCATTTTGTATCTATTTCGCCTGGAGTATATTTTCCTTCCATAAGTCTTTGTTTTCCAAACGCATCTCTCATTCGTATATCTTCTGACCTCTCAACTACTTTTTGGGCTAAGTGAGAGGGAATAAAAATAACGCCTGTGACGGTTCCTAAAACAACATCTCCAGGCAAAACAGTTGCTTGACCAATTCGAATCGGAATGTTAATTCCCAGTAAAGTTGTTTCCAAAATCGCTGTTGGATCTATTCCACGACAAAAAATAGTTATGTCAGGCAACTTTTGGATTCCCTGAAAGTCACGTATTCCTCCGTCAATAACAGCACCTGCCTTTGTATGTGCAAGTAATGAAGTTGACAAATTGTCTCCAACGAAGGTACCATACTTAACTTTACCGAACAAGTCAACAACCATAACGTCTCCAGGCAAAAGAGTGTCAATCACCCATGAGTTCTGTCCTCCTTTGCGACCTTCAGCCTTTCCTGTTTCTTCCACAAGAGTGTTTAAATCAGGTCTTTTAGGAACCATCATTGCTGTTACTGCTCTTCCAACAAGAGTACGCTCAGGGTGAGAACGGAACCAATTTCCCTCATACTGGTTGAAATAGCCATGTTCACATAGCACTCCCCAAGCCTGATCTGTAGTTACATATTTCATTCTTTCAATAATGTCGTCTGGAACACATGGTCTTCCATCTGGAAACCTATCAAAAGGGTTCTGTTTTGTTAATTCAACAATTGATTCACGCGAATTTACAATCCGCATAAAACTTCCTCTTAACCTGCTGCAAATCACTACGGAGTTCTGCTATATAAAACGAACGATAAATCACATAAACTGTTCTAGCCGAGTTAGCCCAATTATTTTTTCAAATTCGAGTCCTAACGCATCTAGAATTTGGTCAAAAGTCGATTGTAAATATGCAACGTATTTATCGGTGTCAATTTCGCGGTCAAGTGCAAGTTCAACAGGTTTAACATGAGGCTCTCTTGAAACCTTAACGAATTTTATGATGTCCCCAGCATTGACTTCGATTCCTTTTTCTTTGAGCTGTACTGCTGCTTTTACATGTTGTGGTGTTGTCTTTGTGTAAGCTTTTGGAATCTTGCCGAGAACAACCTCGAAAGCTAGATCATTTAAGTTATCCCATTCTCGCCTCTTTATTTTATTATAGCATTCTTTGATAATTTTTTCAACATCACCTTTTGCTGCTTCAAAATCTGCAGGAGTTTTTACTTGACTGAGTCGATCTTCCATTTCGTCAAAATATTTTTTGATTAAATAGGGGATATGCCTTTTTTTCCCTGTTAAACCTTTAACATCCACACTTCCATCTTCGTAGATTCCCAGGTAGTTTTTCTTTCGTGAGCTTAAGACAGCATACCGGTAAAATTTGTCTACTTCTATTTCCATGTCTAAGGTTTTTTTAGACCAATCAGACAGTGTTCTTATTTGTTCGGGCGATGGATTTTTTAAGAAAATGCTGTCCGTGTCGCCATAAAGTACTTGGATTCCAAGCTCACGAGCTTTTTCAATAGTCTTTGTTATTATGTTTCTCCCGATGGCAGCAGTGGCTTCAGCCACAGGCGGACAATAAAGGTCAAAGGTATCAGCTCCAAAAACCCCATATGAAGCGTTAAGGATTACCTTCAAAGCACTTTGGGTGACATTATACCAGTTTCTTTGAGCTCTTGTAAGAGATCTGTCCTTGGCCTTAGGCTTATACCAGTTAACTCTCAAGTCCCTAAGAGAGCCTATTAATGCACTTTCTAATGCTCTGTGTTTTTTGCAAACCCAGTGCGGAGTCCCAGGCACCTTGTTGTCTTTGCACTCTTCATGCGGACAACGTACCGTTTGATAGCCTAAGTTGTGAACTTTAATTATAGATGGATACAGGCTTTGGAAGTCCATCACAGCAACATTAAAGTGAACCCCAGGAATGGGCTGAACAACTATAGCGCCCATGTATTTTTTTCCTTTTATTATGGCTTTTGTTGCAGTTGTGCCCTTTGTTATTAGAATGTCTTCAGGGTTTGGAATCAACATGCCATTTTTTCGATGTTCATACTGCATAAAGCTTCTAATCCATCGAGAAACACCTTGACGACTAACATCTTCCATTGGCATTCTACTTATCCTTGTCAAAACCAAAATAAGCTTCATGACCAAATCGTCATCATGCCTGGTTAAGTCTAAAGTCAGCTTAGCATCATTAAAGCAATATCTTGCTAATTCATCATACGAGAATTCACTCATTGGTTTTGAAAAATACAGCTTGGATCGTCCTAGAATTGCCTTGGCCACCTCATCTAAGGTTACGTTACGATATTTTTGGTTGAAAGCGTAAATTTGAATTGAACGGTTAAAGAAGAATTTATAAAGATCTATGTGTACGTTACGTTTAAGAAGGTAAATCCTACGTCCAGCTTCAATTGGAATATCTTCTTTTTTGAATCCAATTTTTTCAGCTCTATGATATAAGTATTGGAGGTCAAAATCGTCTCCATTGAAAGTTACGACAAAAGGATAATCTTCAAGAGCTCGAAATACATCTGAAAAAAGTTCATTTTCAGAATTATAAAATTTCACCTCAACATTGGGTGGAAGCTTCACCTCTAGTTCTTGATCTCTTTTCTCATCTTGCCTCAAGAGTAAAACTTTATTCTTCTCGTCAGAACTAGCTAAAGATACACAAATGACTGGGTAGGGTGTTTCTTCAGCGTCCGGGACCCTAGTAGCAATAGGCGAAAACACCTCGATATCAAGTGCCATTCTTCTCATTTCTGGCGCAGGATATTCGAGAAGTCTAGTCCATGATTCTAAATATGGCATTAGGTCTTCTGGTTCACTTCTAAAATATGTGTTCAGAATCTCTTTAACGCTTCTTTCAGCTTTTTCATTTGTAACCGGAACGAGTTCGCCGTTGTTTATTCTATAGATCATACCTGGCGAAATTTTTTCATCATTAATATAACATTGATAATATTTAATTGCAGCTTCCCAGACCTTGGGTTGTTTCTCTTCGCCAAAAATTCGCGGATATTCTTCAGGGATAATGTCTCTAATGCATCCGCTTGGACGCCCGCCAATTGTAAGTGGATCTTTAGCAACAATTTTTGTGACAGTGATTTTTTGATCGATAAGGGCGTCGTATTTTGTTTCCACTTCAAACCTGTCGAAGCCTGGGTGGTTAACTAGGCGACTGATTTTGGCAAGCTCTTCACTTAGGATGTTTGAATAACAATATGGTTGATGACCTCTTGTATCGTACCAAAGATATATCTGCTGAGAACGGGGCTCATAAAGCTTCAAACAAATCTTCCTTGCATCTCCGTCATATGATGCTGAAACCAGAAAAGATGGTGGAAGATTGCGGGGAGTAAGATCTCTGATAAAATCGGACTCTTCTATATTTTCACTTTCCTCTTTTATTTTTGATTCCAAAGTGATGCTGGATTGGTTCTCCATATTGTTTTCTTGAATCTCTTGAGTACGTTCTTCTTTTTTTGGTTTTTCTAGATAATTGTCTAGTTGTTGCAGCGCCATTCGATATGATCCACTCTACAAATTTTGATAGTTATGTGTACAGATGAATTTAAGATTTCTTTGTATCATGTATCGTACCAGCTAGTTTTTTAACATGTTTAGTCTTAAGACGAGTTAATAAAGACATTATTGAAGGGCAACCTTTGCCATCAAGCATGAGTGTTCAGCAGAGTTTGGATTGGCTTCAGCAGCTGAATCAATGGCTTACGGATGTTGCTCAATCGTATGGATATTTCGGCGTTTTCTTGGTAAGTCTTATCGGATCTTCCTCTGTAATTATTCCAATACCGTATACTGTAATCATTTTTTCTATGGGTATGCAAAAGAGTCTTTTTAACCCATTTTTATTGGCTTTATCTGGAGGTGTAGGTTCAGCTGTTGGAGAGTTCGTAGGATACTTACTTGGTTATTTCGGAAGGAAAGTTATAAATGAAAATCAGCAGAAAAAAATGAACTATATTCTAAAATTGTTTACAAAGTATGGAGCGATAACTATTTTCCTTTTTGCATTGACTCCACTTCCTGATGACCTTTTGTTTATCCCTCTTGGAATCATGAGATATAATTTTGTTAAGGCATTCATTCCATGTTTCATGGGGAAAATACTGATGTGCTTAATTTTAGCCTATGGAGGCTATATGTCTATAAGCATAATAGAAGCTTTATTTGGCGGAGAGGGTGGATTATTAACAATTATAGTTTCAACAATCTTACTATTAGTCATAATAATAGCTATGTTTAAAATTGATTGGGAAAAATATTTTCCAATAAAAGAGAAATGAAATTTCTCCGCAATTGTTTCTTTTTAAGATTTCAAATGTGACGTTAATCTTCAAAGAAAAGCTCTAGATCTGTAACTTGAAGCCATATAAAGCTGTTTTTTTTAAAAAAAAGATGTTTTATTTTCCCATAATGGTAGTCTTATCCATGAGAATTGTGGTCAGCCATGAACGAATGGGGATATCCCTCGCAAGTCTCCCTCTTTTTTGTTTTCAGCTTTTTATGGATAATTTAGGCTGAAAGATGCTGCTTATGTTTTTTTCCGTGGACTCAGGAAGATATGAAGAAAGATATGATGCTGTCTCGATCTGCCCCAGCTTCATGCAGATATCGTCAAGTATCTCTTTGTACTGGCGGCTTAAGCCTCCTGGGTTTTTCGAGTTTTCTGCTGGGGGCTGTTTTCAGTAATGTAAAGGCATTGCGGTTTCCTTAAACAATTTTTTTCATTTATACGGTCTACCCCCTATATATTTATATGTAACGTTAGATGTAACAATGTTTGGTAACATTGAAGAAGCAGATAGGCGTGTGGGTTGACGGTCAGGTTTGGCATGCCTTCAAAGATCTTTGCAGGCGTGACGGGCTGCGGCCGGCTGAGCCTCTGGAGAAGTTTATACGCTTTGTTCTGCTGGACGGCTCGGCACTCGCGGTTATGAATTGGCTTGATAATGCTGGTAGGACGGAGGGTTTGGAGGCATATGCCCGTGTGCTGCTGAATTGGTATAAGAGTGGAATATACTGGATAAACACCAAAGATGAGGAGGAAGTGGCCGTTGATTGGATGCTGCTCTCAGTCTTGAAGGATGTTCCAGACCCGGAGCTACGGAGAATGATAGAGGACGCCCTAACCGAAAAGGCATCTGAAAAGGAGACTGAGCAGAGCGAGAAACAGAAAAAAGCAGAGGAAGAAATAACAAAAAAGATTAAAGAATTAAGAGATCTATTTTAACGGTTTGTTCAGATCCTTTCTCATCATCAATCATTTTTACATGTAGCACTATCGTGCATATCCCTCGGTAGCAAAGCTTTCAAGCTTCATTAATACGTCTATTGACTGGCAAGTTCTCCATAGTCTATTGTACTTGTAACACAACTTAGAACGCGAAAATCAGTCTAAGCTAAGGTTAGAATGGAAAAACGGTTGAGGCCACCCAACCTATTAGCAAAGAATTAAAAACAGCGCCAGTCCACACGTTTCCAGTTTTCCTATAAAACCACCAAGAACACACTGTTGTGATGAAGAAAATTGGTGTAATTAACCAGAAGAACTCAAGAATGAAACCAACAAATCTGGGAAAAAGCCATATGCCAAAAAGCACAATTGGTAAATAATGCACACAGAGCACGGCGATGAATGGCAAAACTTTGCCAAAAGCTACTTTGCCGCAATTAAGGAAGCTAGATAAACTTTCAATATTCTCTTGAGACATGCCTGCAAGCTCGTGAAGGTACATACCCTCCGCAAAGAAATACGCCAAAAAGAAAGGGAAGAATTCAGAGAA
>CAZIFH010000192.1:0-19135 GCA_964539065.1 uncultured Candidatus Bathyarchaeia archaeon
CAATGCAGAAATCGTCGACAATCGGTACCCGATTAAAGGCTTCAACGTTTACAAATCTTGGGGAACAAAAATAACAAGACGAATAACTGGCATGCTGGAAGAACTTCTAGACGAGACTGGCCATGACCCAATGCTTTTTCCAGTAGTAATTTCAGAAGATGCTTTTGCAAAAGAAGCAGCGCACATCAAAGGTTTTTCAGCCGAAGTTTTCTGGATAACGCATGCAGGAAAAAGAAAGCTGGGCAAAAAAATGCTGTTGAGGCCTACTTCTGAAACCGCCATGTATCCGATGTTCGCGTACTGGATTAGGTCTCACGCCGATCTTCCGTTGAAAATTTACCAAAGCGTATGTGTTTACAGATATGAAACCAAGGCAACCAGGCCTTTGTTAAGGTGCCGCGAATTCCTTTGGAACGAAGCTCACACAGCTCATGAAAACTGGAGTTCTGCAGAAAAACAAGTTGAAGAGGCGCTTAGAATATATGCTAACGTTTTTGAACGTTTAGGACTGGCGTACTACATGCTTAAACGACCAGACTTCGACAAATTTGCAGGATCAGTTTACTCAATTGCATTCGACAGTTGGAATCCAGATGGGAGAGTTAACCAGATAGGCACAGTTCACAACCTTGGCGAGAATTTTTCGAAGGCTTTTGAGGTTACATATGAAGACGCTGAAGGGATCTGGCGAAACGTTTCTCAAGTTTGCTACGGACTTGGAATAAGCCGAACATTGGCAGCGGTTATAAGTCAACATGGCGACGATCACGGGTTGGTTCTTCCACCAGAAGTTGCTCCTATCCAAATTGTTGTTGTGCCAATTCCTTATAAAGGAATAGAAGGAGAAATCAACGTTTACGCAAGAGAGGTTTATGAAAAGATAAAAGAAGCTGGTTTCAGGGTTAAATTCGACGATAGAGAAAGAACGCCTGGAGAAAAATTCTACTATTGGGAGATGCTTGGCGTTCCCGTGAGGGTAGAAATAGGTCCAAGAGACCTTCGGGAAAGACGTGTAACAATTTCTGGAAGGGTGGACCTCAAAAGAAGCACAGCTGAGTTTGATAAAGCAGTTCCTGCCATAAGAGATGTTTTATGCTCTCTTACAGAAACCCTGAAAAAAAGAAGCCAAGCAGTTCTTAAAGAGATGACAGTTAATGCTGAAAGATTAGATTTGCTTAAAAAGGCGATTGAAGACAAGAAAATCGCTAGAGTCTGTTGGTGCGGAAACATTGCTTGCGCTGAAACAATTAAAGAAGAATCAGGCGGCGAAATCAGAGGGCACAGAATAGACGTTGAAGAGAAGGCTGAATCGCAGTGCATTATATGCGGAAAAAAAGCTGAAAAAATCGTCTACGTGGCAAAGGCATATTAATAAAGCTGTTTCTTCTCTTTAAACACTTACTTGCAGCGAAAAATGAAACTGTTAGGACGGAAAACGATGCTGAACCCTCTTAACATTATTGTTTTGATAAAACAGGTTCCAGACATCGAGAAAGTTAGGTTCGACTATGACAAGGGACGCTTAGATAGAGGTTCAGCGGAAGCAACAACAAACCCTTTTGACCTTAACGCGTTGGAAACAGCTGTGCAAATAAAAGAAAAGGTTGGAGGTGTCGTGACAGCTATTAGCATGGGACCAGAGAATGCTATTGAAACTCTTAGAGACGCTCTTGCAAGAGGTGCAGACAAAGCAGTTCTTCTAACAGACATAAAATTTGCTGGTGCTGACACTTTAGCTACCTCTTACACTCTTTCATGTGCGGTTAAGAAGATTGGACTCTTTGATTTACTTGTCTGCGGAGAAAAATCTGTGGATGGAGACACAGCGCAGGTGGGACCTGAAGTAGCTGAGTTTCTAGGGATTCCACATGTGGCATACGTAGAGGAGGTTCTGGAAGTTAAGGCAACAGAGATCACAGTTAAGTCTCGGTTTGATGAAAAAAGTTATCTTGTGAAAATACGTTTTCCCAGTCTTATTACCGTAACTAAAGATGTTAACGTTCCACGATTGCCTACCCTGAAAGACAAGTTAAGATCAAGAAAAGCTGAAGTCACTGTTTGGAATGCCAGCAACCTTTTAGACGTGGCTGAAGAACAATTATTTGGTCTTACAGGTTCAGCTACATGGGTTGCCAAAGTCTACGCTCCATCGGCAGACAAAAGAAAATGCCAAATTATTGGGGGGACGCTTGAAGAGAAATCTAAAAAAATTGCTGAAGTTCTAGCAAAACTTGGAGTATTAAGGTGAATTGTATGGTTGAAAAAGGCGGCGTTTTGGTGTTTGCCGAGCAAAATGACGGTAAAATTCATCCTGTTTCATACGAACTTTTGGGTAAAGGAAGAAGTCTTGCGGACAATCTTGGAGTTAAACTATCTGCGGTTCTGCTTGGACACTCTATCCAACAAAAGGCTTCTGACCTTATTCATTATGGTGCTGACATCGTCTACATTTATGATCATCAGTTTCTTGCAGACTTTGATGTGGTTCAATACTCTCAAAACATTGTTAGACTTGTGAAGGAAACGGATCCAAACATCTTTTTGTTAGGTGCAACGCGTATTGGAAGAACTTTAGCTCCAAGAGTAGCCGCTGCCCTTAGAACAGGTCTTACAGCTGACTGCGTTGACTTGATTCTAGACGAGAATGGAAAACTGGTTCAAATACGTCCAGCTTTTAGCGGCAACATTATGGCTCAAGTAAAAACTAGAACTAAGCCTCAGATGGCAACTGTTCGGTACAAAGTCATGAAAACAAATGTTAAAGATGTAAGTAGAAGCGGAAAAATAATCTTGAAAACAGCTGAAATCTTAAGCAACACAGGAATACAGATTCTTGAGAAAACTGAAACAAAGAGCGTTAATCTTGTTGAGGCAAACGTCATTGTGTCAGGCGGCAGAGGCTTAAAAAGTCCAGGAGATTTTGTTCTTCTTAATGAATTAGCTCAACTTTTAGGTGGAGTGGTCGGCTCAAGTAGACCTCTAGTTGATTCGGGGTGGATAAGCAAGGATCGTCAAGTTGGGTTTAGCGGTTTTACGGTTAAGCCAAAAGTTTATGTTGCATGTGGAATTTCTGGTTCGCCTCAACACCTTTTTGGAATGAGAGACTCTGATACAATCATTGCAATAAACAAGGATGCTTCAGCTCCAATTTTTAATGTGGCGGACTATGGTATAGTTGGCGACATTTACGAGGTTCTTCCAATATTAATTCATGAACTAAAGAAGATGAAAAAGGGGTGAAATATAAATTGAATAAAATCGAAGAATTTTTGCGTGAGCTAACTGGCGTGGTAGGAAAGGAATGGGTTACTGCTGAACGTGAATTCATTGAAGGCTACCTTAAAGATGAAACCCCAGAACCCGTACGACCGCGAGCCTCAAACAATCTAATTCTAGTAAAGCCCTCTTCAACCGAAGAGGTTTCGCAAGTTCTGAAAATCGCTAATGGAAGAAAGGTTCCTGTTTTTCCTGTTGGAGGAAGAACAGGACTTGTTGGCGCTTCAGTGCCAATTAAACCAGGCGTCGTCTTGTCGTTGGAGAGAATGAATAAATTGGAGATTGACCGAGAAAACTTGATGGCGGTTGCTGAAGCTGGAGCTACTTTAGGCGACCTTTTTAAAGCTTGTGACGGAGCTGGCTTGTTCTTTCCTCCACATCCAGGGGACGAAGGAGCGCAGATCGGCGGCTTAATTGCCACGAACGCAGGCGGCGTTAGGGCAGTTAAGTACGGAGTAATGAGGAACTATGTAAAGGGTGTTGAGGTTGTCCTTCCAACTGGCGAAGTTCTTAATCTAGGAGGTAAACTAATTAAAGACAATACTGGCTATGATCTGCTGCATTTAATTATTGGAAGCGAAGGCACGTTATGTGTAATCACAAAAGCCATAATAAAGCTTCATCCTAAAAGCAAGTTTACCGCCACGGTTGTCGTGCCCTTTAACAGTCGCCACGTTGCCTTGCAATCTGTCAGGAACATTTTGCTTTCAGGCGTTATACCATTAGCGATTGAGTATGTGGAGCTCTCTGAAATCAACTTATCTGCAGCACATCTTAACGAGAAGTGGCCTGTTCAGGCTGGAAAGGTGCAGCTACTAATTATTCTAATTGGAGAAAGCGAAGAAGAACTACTTCAAGCCTGTGAGAAGGTTTCTGCATCTTGTGGAGAAGAATGTGTTGAAGAACCTCTTCTCGCTGAAACAAGAGATGAGCAAGAAAGGATACTTAAAATTAGGAGCAACATTTATACCGCTCTTAAGCCTAGGCTAGTTGACATTTTAGACGTGACTGTACCGCCGAGTAAACTTGAAGAGTTAATGGATGCATTGGAGAAGATCGCTGCTAAACATAGCGTTCATTTTCCCGTGTATGGGCATGCGGGTGACGGAAACCTCCATGTTCACATAATGAAAGAAGAAGACAAAGACTCGG
Source organism: uncultured Candidatus Bathyarchaeia archaeon (assembly GCA_964539065.1). Taxonomy (GTDB): domain Archaea; phylum Thermoproteota; class Bathyarchaeia; order Bathyarchaeales; family DTEX01; genus JAGTRI01. Next base: position 4,429 of record CAZIFH010000192.1, read on the forward strand.
ATTACATATCTAAAGTCAAAAAAGAGATTTATGAAGCTGGAATTCGAATGGGAGGCGTCATCACAGGTGAACATGGAATAGGAGCAATTAGAACTCAAGAGTTAGCCTTGACAACAAGCCAAAAAGAGCTTAGCCTCATGAGAGGAATCAAGAGTCTCTTCGATCCCAACAACATAATGAACCCTGGCAAAGTTATCTTGACAGTTTAGAAAAGATAATAAAATTTCTAATGTCATATGAAGGCGTCTTACCTTTTGTTCAGAAAAGTTTAAAAGAAACATCATAAACAAAAAATTGTTACTTAATTTGGCTTGGGGGGCTCTAATGGAATTCTGTCCAAAATGTGAAACTAGGCTCGTGGCTAAGCGAAAAAAGGGCGACAGTGGATGCTATCTTGTTTGTCCAAAGTGCAGCTACAAAAAATTTGTTGAGGGAGAGGTCTATACCACAAAAATTGCGGCTCCCAAGTCTAAAGACAATCTTGTTGTGATCAGCAAAAAGGAACAAAAGCTCCAAACTCTCCCAACAGTAACGATTGAATGTCCAAAATGTGGAAATAACACTGCATACGTCTGGGAAGTGCAAACAAGAGGAGCAGATGAATCTTCAACTCAGTTCTTTAGGTGCACAGAATGCAACTACACGTTTAGAGAGTACTCATAAATCATATGGGTTAAGTCTCCACTGAACGTATTTCTAATGTCCATTTTTAGCAAACAAAAAATAGACATTCTTAAAATACTGCTCTAACTGAAGTTTCTTCTAAAAGATTTAAGTAATATAGACGCATTCAATAATTGAATGCGCAGAAACATCTACAGGTGATTTAAAATTGTTTAAAATCAGGTTATCCGACGCGAAGATGTTAAGAGACACAATTACCGCTATTTCGACACTTATCGATGAAGGAACATTTTTCATAGGGTCAGACGGAATCAAACTTAGAGCGATGGATCCTTCACGTGTAGCTATGGTGGACTTTACGATAAATAAAGCAGCCTTCGACGAATACATTTCAGACCAAGAAACTAAAATATGCTTAAACTTAGGTGAACTATTGAAGCTCCTTAAAAGAGCAGGCAAAGATGAGGCGGTTGAACTATATCTAGACGAAAGTACAGGCCAGTTTGTAATAACAATCAAAGGAAAATACAACAGAACGTTTAGGATGCCGACTCTGGAAGCAAGCGAGGAGGAACATGGACTTCCAAAAATCACGTTTAACGCAAAAGTAACCTTAACAACTGATGGACTTCGTCAATCATTGGAAGACGTGGCATTGGTAAGCGACCATGTCCGCATAGAAACAGACGGCGAAAAGCTGACTATGAACGCTAAGGGAGACATTATGGGAGCCAACGTTGAACTCAAGAAAGGCAGCGACGCATTGCTGTCTGTTGAAGTTAAGGAACCTTCGAAATCGACTTTTCCACTTAGCTACCTTTCAGACATCGTTAAAGCCGCGGTTGCTACATCTGATGTCGTCACTCTCGAGTTTTCAAACGACATGCCCGTCCGCCTTGACTTTAAACAAACATATGATGGGACACTAGTCTATTATTTGGCTCCAAGAATAGAAGTAGAGTAATAATCAAAAATCTTACGTAAGACGATAAACAGATTTACATAAAGGAAAACAATTGGTACTAAATAAAACTGACTTGGCGAAATACCCTTTCGTTATGGATGCAGCGGAAGAGGTTAGACGGGAAAATCTAGACATCTCGAACCTTGAAAGCCCAAGCCTAAAAGCAATAGTTGACAGAGCCCAAAACCGAATAGAAGAAGCATTAAAAAATGATCCGCCCCAAGTAAGCTACCGCCCAAGAGAAGAAGACATAGAGATTCCATCCTTTCCTGTTGCGATTATTCTAGCAACCGCCACAAACAACAGGTACATTAAAGGGCGATTTGCACTTGCTGAAGCCAGACGAGCCTACAATCTTCTGCGAGAAGAAGACAAAAACAAAATAATCGAAGTGGCTAAAGTCTTCAACTGGAAGATAAAAATTTCCGCTCAACCAGTTGGCAGCAGAAAGTACGATTTCGCTCTTTTCTTCGCAGATTACGTGAGAAACGCTGAAGTTTTCCATGAAGATGAATGGAAACTTGTCAACCGAACCTTGATAAACGGCGATGTCTACCTAAACAAACGTGAAGCTGCAAGACTTCTTCAAGAAGAAATTCGAAGACGCATCGAAAAAAGACTTGAGACACACGTGAGGCAAATGCTTCCTGAAGCCATTCTTCAAAGAGTTGATGATCTAAACCAAAAATACGTTGACAAGATTGGAAAAGCTAAGTACACAGACTATCCTAAAGAAGTCCTTAACGAGGCTTTTCCACCATGTATAAAAACTTTTTATGTCTCTGCAAAAAATGGTACTCACATCTCTCATCTTGGTCGTTTCACACTGACTTCGTTTCTCGTCAATGTTAACATGAAACCTGAAGACATCATAAATCTTTTCAGATCTTCAGCTGACTTCAATGAAAGAATGACGAGGTATCAAGTTGAACACATATCAGGAGACCGTGGGTCTCGAACGAAATACAAGTCTCCAACCTGCGAAACCCTAAAAACGCACGGTCTATGTCCCGGTTCAGATGAGATATGCCGAACTGTTCGAACTCCTCTTAAGTACTATGCGAAAAAGACAAGAACACTTAAGAAGTAAGATTCAGTTAATTAGTGTTGGGATGGACACTCAAACTTTTGTTCAACAAAGGTTCATTGAATTTTACACTGAGACCGCAACAAAAATCGAGGCTCCACCATCAATTAAACAAAGAGAATTTGGATTCATGTTTTTTAAGGAAAACATGATGGTTAGACATAAAATATTTTCTTCAGTAGAGGCACTTCGGTCTTTCATGAAAGAGAATGGTCCAGCTCACGCATATCATTCAACCGCGTATTATGAGATGCCTGAAGAAAAGATGGAAAAAAAGGGGTGGCTGGGTGCAGACCTACTTTTTGATATTGATGCAGACCATATTCGAACAAAATGTAAAGAAATACATGACTCATGGATATGTAAAGACTGCGGCTTTGGAGGTAAAGGTCAACCAGATATTTGCCCATCTTGCGGAAGCAAAAGGTTTGACGAGAGAATTTGGCCATGCGACGAATGCCTTGAAGCAGCAAAAAAAGAAACGATAAAGCTGATTGAGATATTAACAAGCGAATTCGGATTTTCATTAAAAGAAGTGAATGTTTCCTTTAGTGGTCACAGGGGCTATCACGTTCATGTGGCAAACGACGTCGTTCAAGAGCTTGATGCAGGTGCCAGAAGAGAGATTGCCGATTACGTTACAGGAACTGGACTGAACATTTCTCTGTACAGCCCATTCGCTGGCGCCAGTTTTGTATCGACGGAGAAGGGTTGTTCGGTCTTTAGTGAGGTGGGCTGGAGAGGTCGGGTTGCGAGAGGTGTATATGAATTTCTCTTATCTTCAACCGTTAAAGACTTGACAAACCTTGGAATAAAAGAAAAACGGGCCAGCGAGATTATTTCAAACAAACAGTCTATTCTCAACGCTTGGAAAAGAGAGAGTCCTTGGCAACCTGTACGAATGCTAAGCGAAAAAGATCTGAAAACCATAATTAGATATGTTGCTGAAACTCAATCCACCAAGATCGATACGATGGTAACGACTGACGTGCATAGAATGATACGTCTACTTAACAGCCTACATGGTAAAACAGGGTGGCTTAAGGTTTCCCTTCAAACTTCAAACATTGAAGTATTTGACCCTTTTAAGGATGCAGTAGCATTCAAAAAGGGAAGCGCTACAATATATGTAGAGGAATCTCCTAAATTTAGGTTAGGAGACGAATGGTTCAGCAAATACGAAAAACAGAAGGTTGAACTTCCTATGGCGGCAGCAATTTTTCTTCTATGTAAAGGCGCGGCAAGGTTGGTAGAGTAAACATGTATGAAAAACTTCTTGAAGCATGGAAGAAAGAGAAAGAAAATCTTAGCATTCAACTTTTGCCAAGAGGATTTTACTTAGACTTGGCGTCATACATAAAAAAGATTAAAGAAGAAAGACGAATGATTGACGAAAAAACAGTTAAAGGCAGACTATTACAGCAGGAAGAGGAAAAAGTTCAACGTATGACCGAAGAACTTGTTCAAATACGCTACGAGAAAATGATCCGAGCAATTATGAGCGGTGAAACAATACAGAAAACCGCAATTACAGAGGAAGAAGAAGAACTTTATAAAAACATATCCGCGCAGGTAGAGTCATATCAATCATTCATAAAAAAATTGCTGTTCGGCAAGCTGCCCCAACAAATCAAGAAAAACTCTACACTTTCTGTTGTCAGATTCCTAAAAGAAACTCCCGAAATCGTAGGGACAGACATGAAAACCTACGGTCCGTTTAAGCCAGAAGACATTGCCTCGCTTCCCAAAGAAAACGCTAAATCCCTCATTAAAGAAGGCGTAGCGATAGAGGTTGAAATGTAATATAACCACCTTTTCAAATGAAGCTTTAAACATGATTATAATTAAATTTCATACAACCAATAAACCATCATGAAACGTGTAACTAACCAACCCTTGTATTACTGTGAAAATTAAATGGCAGACAAACCGTTATGGTATGAGCGCGCTGAAAATCCGTAAAGATAACAAATAAATGTAACTGCCGTAAAATGTATCTGCTTCACCGCAAGAGATCTAAAAAATATTTTTTAGTGGTTCAGAAGCAAAGGTTTATTTTTTGTTTCTCAAACGTTTGGAAACATTCTTTATCGGTCAAGACTCAGTATTCTATTTATCCTTCTCCATTCTTTGTTCTTAGAATTTATTGTTCCTTTAGAAAGACTGCTTAAATCTTCAGGTAAACCGAATTCGCTTTTACGTAATTTTGTAAAATTATCTGTTGCTAAGGAGCGATGGAAACAAAATTATTTAGCCAAGTTTTTAAGGTAGCAATGAAACTTATTGATTTAAATCTTAAAGAGGTGTAGCTGCCTCATGAAAGAAAGATATTGGTCTCTGTCTGGTGTAATTGGGCCATTAATTGCATATACGTTCATTGCGGTTTCAATCGCTTATGCACCTTGGTTTAGCTGGTGGCGCAATGCTCTAAGCGATCTTGGCCACGCCTCACACAGCGCGTCTGCAGCCTTTTATAACTTTGGTTTGCTGCTTACAGGAACGCTTATAACAGTATATGTGATAACTGTCTTCAGAAAGTACGCAAAATATACAAGCTTATTCTTGTTTGCAACAGCTTTTTCCCTTCAGCTTGTTGCAACGTTTGACGAAGTTTATGGATGGCTGCATGGAACTGTCTCGGTGATATTCTTTGTTTTCATGATTTTTTCTTGCCTTGTCTACGCTGTGGAGAAAAAGTCAATCTTAGGAGTGCTGTCATTCATTGTAGGTCTAGGTTCATGGGTTCTCTACTGGGCAAAAGTATACCATGCTGGAATAGCAGTTCCAGAAATAATCTCAGCGACTGCAACAATGTTATGGGTCGTCTTGTCAGCTGCCAAGTTATTCCTTAAGGTTAACTCCCGAGATTGAAGGTCTATTTTACCACAATTTTTGTTTTATTAAGGATAAGTGTTGTGCAGCGGCAGAATATGTTCCTCATTCAATATATATTGCAGGCCTATACGGTTTGCTTTGTGGGGCACGGTTCATCGGATCATACTTCTCAAGCTCTTCTTCATTGTAGACCGAGACTGCAGCGTTTAACTCTTTCTGCAGAAAATTTCTTGCTTCTTCAATAACGGTTTTCTCATCTAAAACTCCAACTTCAAGTTTCCTTTTCTTAACTTCTTCTGCAACTATATTGATTTCTACAATAATCTTACTCAGAAATACCGTCAGGTCCTTTATCTTTTTTTGAATCTCTGCATCCTTCATTAACTCTTTGATGACATCTTTCATCTCAACCTTTGCAGTCAAGGATCTTTGTAATGTCTGGAGATAGGCTTTCCATTTCCAACGCGCTGAAACATAGTAGTATATCCGTTTAGGTGTAATCTTCGTAACTTTTATGATGCTGACCGTGTCATCAATTAAGCTTTTTACTAGGCTTTCTGATTCCTCTGCTGTAATGTCGATTTTAGAATCATCATAAACTGGCCATTCTGCCAATGAAACAAAGTTTTTTTTGCCAATGAAATGCCAAAGTTCTTCAGCGAGGTAAGGAGTAAAAGGAGCAATCAATCGTATCCAGATGTTTGTAACCTCTCTCAAAGCCTTGGCGTTAGGAGTTTCTGTGCGTCTCATGTACCATCGAATGTCATTCCACATCTCGAAAAATGCTACTTCAGCAGCTGTTCTTGTTTTCAAGTTTTCTAACGCATTGGTGACCGTTCTGACTCGTTTCTGAACCGTTGACAACAGCCAACGATCTATAGTTAAAAATTTTTCGTTTCCAACAAACTTAGCAAGCTCGACAAGAAATCTTTGTAAAGATGATAGCCTCGCATCTATTCCCTTGGCGTTTTCTTCCCGCCAGTCTGGGTCATCCATGTCTTCAGCGCCTAAAACTAACGTAAGTCTCGTAACGTCTGCTCCATATCGATCCAGAGTGTTTCGTAAAGTAAGAAAATTTCCTTTTGACTTAGACATTTTCTGCCCCTCAATTGATAACATACCATTTACGCCTATTCCACGCGGCCACAAATTCTTTGGAAAGAGAGCAGTATGCTGGAAAACGAAAAAAGACAAATGATTGGGAAGAAGCTCTTTAGCTGAAACTCTCAGATCCACTGGATACCAGTACTCGAACTCTTTTCTCATCTCCTCAAGAACATTTGAAGGTATACCTGAACTTTTACATAACGTCTCTGCGTCACCATGACCATAGAAAACATAGTCAAACACCGCGTTCGTAAGCTGCTCAGGCATAATGTTGTACAGACGAATATGCTTTATGATCGTGTAAAAAGCCATATAAACTGTTGAGTCACTCAAAGTTTCAACTATCCATCCTGGACTCCAAGGTATAGGCGTACCGAGACCTGTTCTTCGAGCACACGCCCAATCGTGAAGCCAATCTAGTTTGTCATGAAAGTATGCTCTAGCTTCTTCAGGGAAAATTTTTGCTTCATCCACAGCTATATGAGCCAATCTTTTCCACTCAGGATCTGAGTACCGGAGGAACCATTGGTCAGAGAGAATTTTGACAACACATGTTGTTGTACATCTGCAAACAACCTTCTTTGGCAAGTCATACATAGAGTCGGCGATATTCATTTTTTTGAAGTCTTCAATAAGATCAGCTTTAACTTCTTGCACCCGCTTACCAGCATATTTGCCTGTTATTGGTTTTAGAACGCCAGTATGAAACTCTTTACGGTAAATAATTGATGTTGCTTCTTCAACTCTAGAGTCAAACTGATCTCTAATACCCATTTGTTCAACAATCTCAACTGCTGGGAACTCCCCGTATTCCTCTACGGTAATGAGAGAAATTGGTTTTATGCCTTTAACTACTTCGGGGTCAATGTTGAATCTCTGCAGCTCCTCAATATTCTTGACTAAGTCTTTAAGAGCTATCCAATCTGCAGGAGCATGCGCTGGGACACTGTAAACCACTCCTGTAGCTGATTCTGGACTAACAAACCATCCAGGCAAAATTGGAAGTTTTCTTTTGGATATTGGGTCAGTGAAACATTTTCCGATTAGTTCAGCGCCTTTGAACTCACGAAGTACCTTAACCATTTTTAGTTGTTCAGAAAGTTTTTCAGCTGCTTTTTTGCTGACAATCCATTTCTCATCATTAACTTTCACCTCTACATACAAAGCTTCAGGATTGATAAATATGTTCGTGACGCCAAAGATTGTTTCTGGCCTGAAAGTAGCTGCTGGAAGAAAGGCGTCGCCATACTGGAACTTCAGCAAAGTGTACTCTTCTGGAGAAACTCCTTCACCTTCTAAACGGTCATGATCGCCAGTTGGACTTTCACAACTTGGGCACCAGACTACTGGATGAGTTCCCTTTACAACGTAGCCTTTCTTCAGAAGAGTTTCGTATTGCCACTCAATGAAACGGCTATATGTTGGCTCAAGATTAGTTGTATGAAACTCGCGTCTCCAATCAACAGAAAACCCAATCCTTCTGATAGCTTCTTTTCCTTCACGCGTGTAATAGTTAGCCATATAAACTGGGTCAACAAACTTTTTGAGTTCTTCATCTGGCACTCCATCAATATCTTTAAGAGCCCTAATTAGTTCAGGGTCACCTTTCTGAACACGTAAAGCAGCGCCTACAATTGGTTCACCAGTCCAATGCCAAGCCCACGGAAAAAGGGTGTTAAATCCCCTCATTCGCATGAACCGCGCATAAACGTCAACTCGAGTTGCTGTAAAACCATGTCCAATATGTAATGGGCCATTCATATATGGGTAAGGAAAAGTTATGAAAAACTTTTTTCTTTCTAGATCTGGATTCGCCTCAAATATTCGAGCCTTTTCCCACTCACTCCTCCACCTTTCTTCAATTTTATTCCAATTATTTTGCACATGTTTCACCCATCAATTTTTTGTATAACATTTTTGGCTTTTTCTAAGGCTTTTGCAGTGTTTTTAACCTTTGGTCCACCGCCTTGAGCGAAATCAGGGGTTCCACTTCCTCCTCCACCGAGTTCAGTTACCGCCGCTTTCGTAATTTCTCGCGCATCTACTCCGATCTTTTGCGCCTCAACGCCCGCCATAACAACTATTTGTGCATTCTTACCGACACTAATCAAAACAGCCACTGCATGACTGTTCATCTGAACAAGTTTACTTGCAACCTTGATAAGTAAATTTACGTCAGCTTCTTCTTCAAGCACAATGCCTGAAACAATCTTTAAACTTCCAATGTTTTCTGCCTTGTTCATATACCTTTCAGCCATAAACGTGGCAAGTCTTTCCATAAGTCTTTCTTTGTCTCGACGAAGTTCCTTCCATTCAGCAACACCTTTCTTCAATGTATTTTCAATCTCATCAATTTTAACTTCAAGAATCTCAGACACATTTAGAACTTTGGATTCTAGGTCTTGAACTGATTTAACAGCCGCCTCACCTGCACTGAAAACCAGTCTTTCCACTCCGTCTTGAATTCGTTCAGTTTTAATAATTTTTATTAAACCAACCTCGCCAGTTGATTTACAGTGAGTTCCGCCACAAGCTTCAACTTCCCAATTTTCAGTTTTAACAACACGTATTTCGCGGCCTGGAACAACCCCTCCTTGGTAGAGTCTAAACCCATATTTTTTTTCAGCCTCTTCCCGTGGCATCCAGAAGGTTTCAACCGGCAAATTGTTCATCACAACACGGTTCGCAAGCATTTCAATTTTGTTGATTTCCTTCGCGGTAAGCCGTTTAGGATGAGTTATGTCCAGCCTCGTTCTTTCCACATCCTTTTGTGCTCCAGACTGCCAGACATGCTCTCCAAGTATTCGTCTAGCTGCACCCATGATCAGATGAGTAGCGGTATGATGTCTCATAAGGCTGATACGACGCTCCCAATCTATTTTGCCAGAAACCTCTTGGCTCTCTTCCGGCACACCTCCTTCTACGAAATGAATGATAACTCCGCCACATTTCTGAACATTAGTAACTTTCAATTGTTTCTCGTTGAATATTATTATACCGCGATCCGACGGTTGTCCTCCTCCCTCTGGGTAGAACGCTGTTTGATCAAGCACTACACCATTGTTTAGAACTTTCAGCACTTTTGCTTTAAATTCGGTGAGGTAGGTATCCTCGTAGTACAATCGTCGAGTATTAGGTAAACCTGAAAACGCTTCTTTACCATCATTTATGCCTTCCTTCAACGCAGTTTTTATTTTTTCATCGGATTCCACATGCCGTTCAGCCACATAGCTATAGAAGTTATCTGGAATTTGAATATCTACGCCTCCACACTCTGCTAGCTCGCTGACAACCTCAGGTGTAAGACCGTGAGAATCATATAACTCTACAATTGTTTCTAGAGGTATCACTGTTAATCCCTTTCTCTTTTGTTCTTGAATTATTCTTTTCACTAAACCTTGGCCACGTTCAAGAGTCTGTTTGTACTTTTCCATTTCCAAAGAAAGTAATTCCAAAACTTCGTTGCGCATTTCTCTTAGACATGGAAAATCTTTTCCCCAATATTCTATTTGAAAGTCAACAATTTCTGGCATCTCGTTCTCAATCGCAAGATTCTGCAAAAGTCTATAGGTTCGCCTAATTAATAGTCTAGTAAGATATCCTTCTCGGACGTTTGAGGGAACAACTCCTTCTGCTAACAAGAAGGATAAACATTTTGTATGGTCAGCAACTGCATAAATGTCCACAACAGGTTTGATGAGACTATAAAGATAATCAGGCTCTACACCTAGATTTGCGGCTACTTTTCGCCAGTTTTCTGTGCTGCTTGACAATTTAGAGATCTTAATTAATCCAGAAACCTTTGCCACTTCAGTAAGAATTTTTTCATCCGCAAATTCAACTCCTATAATACTAAAAATCTTATCTAAAACTTCGCCATAAACAGCCTCAAAACCGCTTATGCCTCCTTGAGATAGCCAAGTAAATCTTTCCATGCCATAGCCCGTATCTACAGTTCTTATGGGCAACTCAATAAATTTGCCGTTAACAACCTTATACTTCATAAAAACTAGAGTGTCAACTTCGAGTCCACACACAATACTTTCAACATCTGGACCAGCGTTTCCACCACCTGACCATACCCCTTCTTTGTATATGACTTCATCCTCCTTTATGCCTAATGCTTCAGTAACAAATTCGTGATGGTAACGCACAGTCTCGTTTTTCCAGTAAACCTCTTTACCTTTATAATTAAAGGCGTGATGGCCACCCATCTCAAAAATTGTCAAGTGTCGTCCAAATGTGGAACCAACACTATCCAAATCAGGAAACCTTACGCATGGCTGGCTTATAACAAGTGGATTGGCTGGAGGAGGAATCAAACCTTCAGTGACATATGGCTGAAAATCAACGATGCTTGCGTTTGTAAAATACAAGTCATCTCTCCAACGTGCAACCAAAGGATACGGTTTAATCCTAGTATGACCACGTCTCTCAAAAAAAGAAAGGAAACATTCTCGCATCTCCTGTAAACTGTAAGGTTTTCTGGTTGGTGGTCTCTCTATGAACGTATACTCAGCACATCCTTCATGAGTAGATTCTCCACAAAGCTTCTGGTCACTATTCAAAGTCCAGAAAAACTCTCCGCATCGAGAACATTTTCTTCTCATATATCCCTGCTCGTCGAAAAACGGAAGATGGTACTCCTCCTCAGTAAACATCAAGATTTTATATCCCCACGAAATGCATTTCTATTATTCCATAAATAAAGAAATTAGAAGCATTTGACATATTTAAGCCTCAATAACTTTACAGCTACCATAAAAATTAAGAACAAAATGTCTAACAAAAATTAAAAGGAAGAAGTCTACCCAAAAAGCGATCCAAGTCCTTCTAAGGCTTCCTCCTCTTTTTTCTCTTCTTTCTTCTCTTCCACCTTCGGTTTCTGTTCACTAACAGCTGCAACTGATGGAGTTGCAGGAGTTGTGGCAGCCATGATTGATGGCGCAGACTTTATAGCTTCCTCAATGTTAACTTCTGAGAGAGCTGCTACAACCGCTTTCACTCTCGTTGAGTCTACTTTTACACCTGCAGACTGAAGCACCTTTGTCACGTTATCTTCATCTATTGGTTTACCAGCCTTATGCAGCAACATCGCGGCGTAAATATATTCCATTACCTGCTCACCTTGTTTGTTATTATTAACATTAACGCATTATTCAACCTTTCGAACATAGATAATCCAATACTTAAGTTTGTCGGAAAACTAAAGGATTTTATTAAGTTATTTATTTCCATCCTAGCTAAGTTTACATTTTTACCTTTATACATAAACGTTCTCAAGAAATATTCTTATATAGAAGTCGCTTCTCCTTTTGTTTAGAAACTTAGAGATGTGTTGATTTGGGACTAATAACTTTCCTGAAATCTTGTTCAAGGCTACTCCGTCTAGCGAAAAAACCTAGCAGACGCGAGGTTTGGCTTACTATAAAGGTTTGTACATCTGGCATAACTATAGTTGGTCTAGTTGGGTTCATAATCAACGTTTTAAACTCCTTCATTAAAGGTGCAACTATAGGGTAGGAACAGAGAGCAATGACTGTAGAAAATCGAGAAACAATAATTTTTGCTGTAAGAACCACAGTAGGTCAAGAGAGAAACGTAGCGGATCTTGTTACTGGAAGAGTTGAAACCAACAGAATTCCCGTAAAAGCCATTCTAGTTCCTGAAACTCTGAAAGGTTACATTTTTATTGAAGCCAACGGCCCACACACCGTGGAAGAGGCAATCACTGGTATAAAGCATATTAGGTCCAGAGTACCTGGAGTTGTATCGTTTTCTGAAGTTGAAAAGTATATTGTAGTTCGACCAGTAATCGAAGAAATAGGCATCAATGATGTTGTGGAAGTTACTGGCGGACCATTTAAAGGAATGAAAGCGAAAATTACAGGCGTCGACAAGACAAAAGAGGAGGTTACTATCGAACTCCTTGAAGCAACATTTACATTACCCATTACAGTTCATGCAGATTACGTGAAGGTTATTGAGAAAGGACCACAAACAAATATGGAGGAAAAGTGATGTCTGAAAAGAAAGTTGTCGAAACTCTTGTATCAGGTGGACAAGCAACAGCTGGTCCGCCGCTTGGACCTGCGTTGGGTCCTTTAGGCGTAAATGTTCTCATGATTGTGAACAAGATAAATGAGCTTACAAGTAGTTATGGTGGCATGAAAGTACCTGTTAAAATAACTGTCGATCCTGAAACAAAAGAGTTTGAGGTGACTGTTGGAATACCAACCACCGGAGCATTAATTGTCAAAGAGTCTGGAATCCAGAAAGGGTCTGGAACTCCACAATCAATGAAAGTGGGCAACCTTTCTATGGAGCAGGTAGTGAAGATAGCTGAAATCAAGCAACCTTCACTTCTTGCAAGAACTTTTAGGGCTGCAGTTAAAGAAATTTTGGGTACATGTTTTTCAATGGGAGTCACTGTAGAACAGAAGGATGCTAGAGTTGTCATGAAAGAGGTTGATGAGGGAATATACGACAATTTTTTCGAGAAAAAACAATACAAAAGGTAACCTTTTTATTGTTGACATGAATTTTTTGTCGAAACTGAGGCCTAGTGTATGTCAATAGAACAAAAAATACTCAAAGATGCAATTAAGGAAGTAAGAGAGAAATCTATCAAAAGAAACTTTAATCAGACAATAGATCTTATCATCAACCTTAGAGATATAGACATGAAACAACCAGAAGGTCGTATACAAGAAAGAATCGAGATTCCACATCCACTAGGCAAAAAGGTTTCGGTCTGCGTGCTCGCCGACGGCGATATGGCTCTTAGGGCGAGAAGAGGTGGTGCGGACATGGTTCTCGAAAGCTCTGATATTCAAAACTTGTCTGTTGACAAGAAGAAACAGAGGCAGATAGCCAAAAAAATAGACGTTTTTATTGCCTCCGCTCCTCTTATGCCTCTTATTGGAAGAGCTTTAGGCAGTATTCTTGGTCCAAGAGGAAAAATGCCTGTTCCTGTTCCTCCAAACGCTAATATCGAGCAGGAAATTGAGAAGCAAAAAAAATTTGTTTCTGTAAGGGCTCGTAACCAACCAGTTTTGCAGTGTCGTGTTGGAACAGAGAACCTTTCTGACGATGAAATTGCAGAGAACATTCAGGCAGTTGTTAGAAGAGTCGCCGCGAGACTTAAGAAAGGTATAAAGAACATAGATACCATTTACGTTAAAACAACAATGGGGCATCCAGTGAAAATCAACATTTAGGTGAATGAAATTTGGAGCGGCTTGCATTACATAAAAAAGCTGAACTTGTTAATGACATCAAAGATGTTATAACGAAATATCAGGTAATAGGAATTGCTGGGTTGCATAAGGTTAGGTCATTTCAGCTTCAAGAATTAAGAAAAAAGCTTTACGGTAATGCCAATATCTGGGTATTAAAAAATTCGTTGGTTAAACGTGCACTCTCGGAGTTAGCATTACCAGACGTAGAGAAACTCAAAGAATACATGAAAGGGTCAAATGTTTTTCTCTTTACCAATCTAAACCCTTTCAAACTTAGCTTGATGCTTGAAAAAAGTAAGGTTAAGGGGATTGGAAAGGTGGGAGACTTAGCTTCAGAAGACGTAGTGGTTCCAGCAGGAAACACGGGGCTTCCGCCCGGACCAATCATAAGCCAGCTAAACTCGGTAGGAATTCCAACCCGTATTGAGTCTGGAAGTGTTTGGGTGAATCGTGACACTGTTGTTATTCGGAAAGGGGAAGCTATTTCTGAGAGTCTCGCTCCAATTTTGTCTAAGCTTGGCATAAAAACTGTAGAAATGGGTCTTTCTTTAAAAGTTGTGTATGAAAAAGGCGTTGTCTTGCCTGAAGCACAGCTGAAACTAGACATAGAAGAATACAAGAAAAACCTAGGCGAAGCATACACTGAAGCATTAAATCTGTCTTTGAATGCTGCGGTTCCCTTGCCTGAAAACATTGCGGTTCTCATCCAAGTCGCGGTTTTGGAAGCACACAACCTTGCTTTAAATGCAATCGTAATCTCTCCAGATACAATCATAGACCTTGTAAGAAGGGCGTATTTTGAAGCTACTGCTTTATCATCTAAGGTACCAAACTGAAAAAGCTAAGAAA
>CAZIFH010000193.1:0-3676 GCA_964539065.1 uncultured Candidatus Bathyarchaeia archaeon
ACCTATAACAGCAGAAGAGGAATGTATAAAAATGTATAGAAACTAAATAACGTAATGAGAAAATACAAATGAAACGTGATTATTTACCATACCTTAAAGAAGTGAGATACCATCTTCATGAAGAGTTGTTGCCATATTGGAAGGTTCGTGGTATTGATGACCAATTCGGTGGATTCCTTACCTTTTTTGATCGAGATGGAAAGCCTACTGGTGAAACAACAAAGAACCTTCTAGCCCATGCGCGATTAATATATACATGTTCGGCGATTAGCCGAGCAGGGTATGACAGAGATGGTACATTTCTTAAAAAAGCTAGGAGTGGAATAGATTTCTTAGTCAATCATTTTTGGGATAAATCTCATGAAGGGTGGTATTGGATGCTTGAAAGAGACGGCACGCCGATTGATCGAAAAAAGATTATTTACGGTCATAGTTTCGTCATCTACGGTCTAAGTGAATTTTTCATGGCTTCGGGAGACGTTGAATCTTTGAAACTAGCAGAAAAAACTTTTAACCTTATACAGATGTATGCTGCCGATAATCTTTATGGAGGATACTATGAATTTTTTGAAGAAGATTGGCAACATTGCCAGCCAGGGATTTACGGTGGAGATCGCAAATCATTAGATGTTCATATGCATCTGATGGAAGCACTAACAAATCTATATGAAGCTTCAAGAAGCAATTTAGTAAGGCGGCGAGCTATAGAATTAATCAATCTTATCCAAAACAAAATGCTTCATCCAGAATATGGAACAGGTATCGCTCAGTTTGCAGCAGACTTTACTCCAAAGAGAGCTATTATTTTCAAAAATGTGTGGGGATCAGATCGACCTCCTGAAGATCCTGAAGGGCGCCCACTGGATAATACATCTTATGGACACAATGTTGAGCTAGCTTGGCTATTAAATCATTCTATAGAAACTTTAGGTCTAAGTAAGACTAACTATGTTGATACTATTAGAAAACTTTATGAACATTTTGTTACCTATGGAATTGACTGGGAGTGCGGAGGCGTTTATTGCGAAGGACCACATAAAGGTGAAGCAAGAGAAAAAAACAAGGAGTTTTGGCAACAAGCTGAAGGGTTGGTGGGAATGCTTGATGCAACCGCAATGTTTGATGACGACAAATACTGGTTAGCTTATTGTAATGTACATCGATTCGTCTTCGATTATGTTATAAATCATAATGTTGGCGAGTGGTTCCCCCTTTTCAATGAAAAAAATGAACTTTTATGGGACTACATGGGTAGCGCATGGAAAATTAACTATCACACGGTACGTTCTATGTTGGAGTGCGAACGAAGGCTTACTGAATTAAGCGAAGGTAACCACAAGTTGGGCACTAATTAACGTTAATACTTGCGAGACTAGTTCATTGATTAGTCAAATGTCTCAGTATAACCAACTTTTATATCTGCCCAATACCCGTCCCGTTTGTTAAAAATAAAATTGATAGATGAAAGGTTAGTAGGATAAAGATTTGGTATCTTTAATAAATATACCAAATAACAGCTAAAATAATCCAAATTGAGCTTGTTTTTAACGCATGGTTTATATATTGTTTTCTACTTGCCGTTCACAGAAAAAGATGTAAATATCCAGTATGGAATAAATGTTTTTGTTTTTAGGTGAAACAAACAAAAACATATGTAACATAGTTTATACAACAATGGAGGTTTGGAACATTGAAGCTTTCAAATACTTCAAGACGCCTTTTGGAAATATTTGAGGATATGAAGATAATAGATGTCCATGAACACCTACCCCCCGAGAAAGTAAGGACTGGAAGAAAAGTGGACGCTCTCACTCTATTTAGCAATTATGTGAGGTGGGATCTTGCATCTGCCGGTATGCCACAAGAATCGATAAACAGCCTTCAGGACACTGATATTCCCGTGAAGGAAAGATGGAAAAAGTTTGCCCCCTATTTAGAAATAGTAAGGTACGGGTCGTTTGCCCGTGCAAGCTTCATAGCTGCCAAAGAATTATATGGGTATAATGATGTAAACGAGACTAACTGCATCGCTCTTTCAGAAAAGATGACAGATGAGAACACTCCAGGCATCTACGATCGTATTCTTCGAAAGAAATGCAAGATCGAGGCGGTTCTCACACAGTCAAGCTACTGGGGTCGATGGTGGTCGAGAGATCGCATGGATTTTGATGATGACCTTCTCGTGCCACTTGCTGAGCCCCACTTAGGAGGGTTCACTGATATTCGAACAAAAAAGGAAATCGATGAATTGGCGGCAAAGATCGGAGAGACGGTCAAAACTTTAGATGACTATCTTGTGTTGACCAAGAAGGGACTGGAGAAGTGGAAATCAGCTGGTGCAGTGGGATTGAAGATGTCATCATTACCCTACTGTATCTCGGATCGAAGGCAAGCAGAATCTCTTTTTGACAAGTTAATGCATAACCCAAATGAAAATCTTCCCGAAATGAACCCCATTCGTTCATATCTTATGGAGTCAATACTTGACCAAGCTGCTGAACTGGATTTGGTTGTAGCGGTCCACGCAGGAACTTGGGTTCCTCCCAAATACTCATCGCACGATCCACAGCATATGATTCCGGTAATCATCAACCATCCAAACACCCGCTTCGATCTATATCACCTCGGGTTCCCCTATGTCCGAAAAACAATAATGATTGCGAAAAACTTTCCGAACGTTTGGCTTAATCTATGTTGGTGTCATATTCTATCGCCAAGCATGACATGCTCAGCTATGGATGAGATACTCGACGCCGTGCCAGTTAACAAAGTCATCGCTTTTGGAGGAGATTATGGAATAGGTCCTATGGGTCCAGTAGGAGCCAAAAAAATGGGTCCACCTGTTGAAAAAGTCTATGGACACCTTTTGATAGCTCGAGAAAATGTTGCCAAAGTCTTGGCCACTCGCGTAGATAACGGGCTCCTAACATTGGATCAAGCGGTCTCAATTGCCGAAAAGTGGTTCTATCACAACCCAAAAGAACTATATAAGCTAAGAATGTAAATGAAAACTCTACCTTTTGAATCTCCGTGAACATAAAAACCTGAATTCGAATTTGCATAATTGTATAAGCGGATTCTGCTTTTACTTGGATACTGTTCTGACATCAACGTGGAAAAAATAATATGATGTAAAAGCTAATAATAAGAGTGGAGGTCAAATTGAACCACATTAAGAAAGTTATGAACACGGATAAGATGGGATTCAAACTATTGAACAAGGAGATAAGAGACAACTATTTGAAATCAATAGAGTTTCGCTACCCAGATTGGATTCCTTGTGTAGTAAGATTTTCTCCAGCTACATGGAAGGTGCATCGTGAAAAACTAGAAGAGATAAAGCGTCGTCACCCATTAGTCTTTGTATATGACATCATGCCATATTTCTGTGACGATAAACCCCTAACAAAGTATGACGATTTTCCAGCGTGCTACAGGGCAGGGGAATACTACACCGATAATTGGGGGTGCACATGGTACAACATTCAAGAGGGATTAGAGGGTCAGGTTGTAGCTAGTCCCATATCTGATTGGAAAGCCCTTGAAACATATCAGCCACCAAATTACCTATTTAAAACAGAAAGAGGAGATAGGAATTGGGAACAAATTAGAAATTACGTAGAAGAAAGAAAGAGAAAGGGTCTTTTGACGCGAGGAGATGGGGAACGCCTCTTTG
>CAZIFH010000194.1:0-15081 GCA_964539065.1 uncultured Candidatus Bathyarchaeia archaeon
AAGCCATACCTTTCAAGCAAACTGTGAACACGGTTCTTAACCATTCCAGCCGACTTAACAAGCTGAACCCTATGCCGAACTAAAACCCTCAAATCTCTGACATCTCTAGGCGGAACATAACATTCAGCCACAGACCACCATGCAATAAACTGGCTAAAACCCTAGCATCAACCTTATCATTCTTAATCTTCGCTGAGGCAATAGCCCTCATCTTCAAAGGATTAGCTAAAACAGCCTTAACGCCATTAGCTTCAACAGCCTCATACAAGTTTAGCCAAAGATTCCCAGTAGACTCCATAACAACCGCGTCGCCCTCTGAAAGCCTAGAAACAAACCGTCTTATGCCTTCAAAGTCATTGCTGAAGCTGAACTCATCAACCAAAACGCCATCTCCATCAACAACAGCAACCCTACACCTCCTCTTGCTTAAGTCTACGCCCACATACCTCACTCCACTCACCTCCCTTTCATTTGGCTGGCTTCAGGCTGCAAACACTCATCCGGGCGCAAAGCCCACCAACCTAGCAGTTCAAGACACGCCCCAGTCAGAACGCCGGTCGCAAAGACTAGTTAGTAATCGGACCGGCCAGTCTAAACACTATTCAGAAAACGCCTTTCATAAAGACAGAACACACCAATAAACCCGTTTAATGCATTTTCCGAATATGCCGCGGCTTAACATATTAAGGTCTTAATTTTAAAAGGCATAGATGGTAGTTGTAAGGATGACAAAGCGATTGAATATTATGGAGAGAACCGTATGCCGTTGACGGGCTAGCAGATTGAGACCCTGCGTGCAGCGATAAGAGGTTATAATTATCCAGCTAAACTTTACGATTTTGACCAAAAACTAAGTGACCTTCAGAACAATGCGAGATCTTGAGATTTATTTGAAAGAAAAATTACTATCAACAAACCCGTTTGAAGTGAAAACTGGTTTAGCAAACGTCATTTACTGGGTAAATTTAACCGCGGGATATTGCTGGCATAAAGTTCAAATGTTTCTGAACAAAGTCATTCCAGAACAGATTCGAGAGACAATAACTCTTTTGTCAAAAATCGAAGATGATGGGCTAATGGAAATAAAAAGAATAGACTTTCCTCAATTCTCTAATATGTCTTTTACATCAAAGCTTAAGATGTTTTTAGATCCAGAACTACGTAGCACTCGACAGAAAATTACTTCAAGTTAAAAAGAACAAAATTAAGACAATTTTCCATGATGTAAAGGAGTATCCAACCTATATTCCGATAACCTCCAGAAATTGCGAGGCGTATCGTTCCTGGTGCAAACTATGCCAGAAAGCTACAAAAACCTATTTCAAAGATGAGAATGTTATAGCAGTAGATGTTGAACGGGGAATATTCAACCTTGCCTACCACAACCAGATAGATGCCGCAGCAATGTTAATTAAAAACATGTTGGGATGAGAATATTGGCACCAACAATGCTTCAATACACAGTTCTTTAACTATTACTTGGATAGCATAACAACTCTTAAATTACCAAAAATTTTAATATGTAAATGGAAACATATGAAAATCTTACTCCGTGATGTTGGATCGAAAAGATGGAAGTTTGCAGAGGCTATCATAGCCAGAGCTGAATCTGACTTAATTACTTGTTGAATCTCCCTCCCTAATAACGATTGACGAAATTAGAGAAGGGACCTCACCGCTTGTATTTGCTGTAAGCGAATTTGGTTTACCTGGCTCTGGTGCTTCGGACGTTTTAGCTTTTAGTCCGCAAGGTGACGTCGCAATAATAGAGTGTAAACTTGCTGCAAATCCGGAAGTCAAACGTAAAGTCATCGGGCAGATTTTAGAGTATGCTACATATCTTTGGGGATGAGCTATGAAGAAGTTGATGTTCAAATTCAAAAATTGAAGGGAAAAAGCCTTGCAGATCTTGTTGCTGAATGCGTAGCTGGAGAGTGGGATGAAGAACAATTTCGTGAAGGTGTTAAGCAAAAATTAGAGGCTGGTCCCTTCATTCTCATAATAGTTGTAGATGAGATAAACGAGGAACTAAGACGAATAATCCGATACTTGAACGAGTGTAGCAAATCCGCTTTTTCTCTACATGCTCTAGAGATGAAGAGGTTTCAAGTTGACCGAATTGAAATCTTAATCCCGCGCCTATACGGTATCTCCACGAAACCAACCGTTTCAAAAGAAAGAGGTCAATGGTCAAAAGAGGAATTCTTCAAGGTTCTAGAAGAGAAAAACACGCCCAATATTGTTAATTTAGTGAGGGACTTATACGATTGGAGTGTAAGAACGGCAGACAGAGTATGGTTTGGAACGGGTAGAGAAGTGGGGTCCTTTACCTTTCATTACCTCTCGGAAGGCAAGACAATCTCAGTATTTACGATCTACACAAACGGAAAACTCACACTTAATTATGGTTGGATGAAAACTCAATTGCCCATGGAAACTCTTGAAGGCTTTCACAAAAAGATACATGAGATACCATCACTACAACAAATCGCAGCGGATTTTTCAAAGTGGACATCAGTAAAAGTCGATACATTAATTGAAACAGAAAATCGCGAAAACTTCAAAAATGCCGTCCTTTGGTTAAAGATGCAAATCAAGCCGCAAACGTAATTTAGCACATTTAAAGGAATCGGAGTTTCTAAAAGCCAAACTCTTCATATGCCATTAGTGTCTCATAACAGAAAGTATAAGCAATTATTAAAGTTAAGAGAGAGATGAAGTGGGCTGGAAGTGATTTGGCATGAAAGAGTATGATGTGGTTGTGGCATCGATCGACCACCACTAGAAAGAATTCAAATCCTAGACCGAAGCACCAACTTTCTTCATGCCTATATCCCTAGTCAACACAATGCTTTTCGCCACTTTGAAGCCTGCAGCCTCTATGGTTTTTCTGGCGCATTCGAAGGGGCAGCCGTCCACCGTTATTATTTTCTTTGCAGCCTTGGACTTGCCTAAAACAGGCTTTACGTCAAGTGGCACTGAAGGCAAGCATCCAATGGCCGCTTTTTCTAGGCCCAATTCCTTAACCACTTCTAAGCATACAAGTGCGCTTGTTAGTCCGGTGTTTGACAATCCTCCAAAACATGAGAACAGTATGTTCTCGTGGGTTGGCATTCCCTCCTGCCATTCTCCCTCTTTTACCATTTACCCTCCTCCCTTAAACTAGCTCTTCAATAACCTTTTTTGAAAGTGTATCCGCCAAATCTGCATTAACAGCGTCTATCACACGAAACACTGCAGGATCGCTTACAAAATAGATCCTTCTGTTTCCATGCTTCCTAAACTTCACAAGCCCACAACTTTTCAGAATTGCTAGGTGCCTAGAAACCAGTGGCTGAGGCACCCCTACATAAGGGACGATTTCGCAGACGCATCTTTCGCCACTGCGTAAACATTCAAGAATTTTAAGCCTCGCGAGGTCGGCAAGCGCATTAAAGAATTTAGCTCTCAACTTTTCCATGTTTTTCGTTGCTGGATTCACATTTAAAGCAAAGTTCATAATAATATTTAAATATTGTTATATTCTTTATATTTTTCTTTCTAGGTGAAGGTTCAATGAAAGAGGTTAAAGTTGAGGTTATAGGGCCTGAACCGCCATGCATGCGTTGTCAAGCAGCCAAAAAATCCGTAGAGAAAGCTGCTGAAAAACTTAAACAGTCAGGCATAGCGGTGCATATCGAAAAAATAAACATAATGTCAAAGGAAACGATACAGAAATATGGTGTCTTAATTTCACCAGCCATGGCCATAAATAACACTGTTAAAATCATGGGAAGAGTTCCAAGCCCAGATGAGATTGAAAAACTGGTTATTGAAGCAGCTAAATAGAAAGGCGAAGGCGAAAAAAGGCTTATGGGTGAAAAAATTAGGAGGACTGTTAAAGCAGGCGTAATCCTGACCTTCATAATAGTTGTCTTGGGACTCCTAATCTACAGTCGCATAATGGCTTATTCGCTTGCGCCAACATCTACGCCTATTCAACTGCGTGGTTATCCATTATGGGCTATTCCAATAGTCTACCTCTACGAATATTTCAGCCACGCATGGATATGTCTACTATTCGCGTTCAGTGTTGCAGGTTTAATCTATGAGTTTGTGCCGAAAGAAACGATAACAAAATACATGGGAAGCAGCAAAGCAGCAGGCTACGGGGTTGCCCTCGGAATAGCCCCCTTTCTTACGGTTTGCTCCTGCACCATGGTTCCCCTCTTCGGCGGAGTCCTATACACTGGCGCAGGAATAGGCCCAGCCATAACATTTCTTTTAATGGCTCCGGCGTCCAACATACTGGCAATTCTGTTGACCGGCGAACTTATTTCATGGGAGCTTGCAGGCGTCCGAATAATAGCTTCTGTTATCGTGGCGCTGGGCGCTGGCATAATCATATCCAAAACTCGTTGGGGCAAAGCCGTCGAAAAGGAACATCAAATAAATAGTATGGTCTCCTCAGCAGCAGCCAAAGTAGAAATTGTAAAGCCTCCTTTAGATGAGAGGCTTTGGGCAGCCCTAAAATTTGGAGGATACCTAGCAAAACAAATTCTACCATACTTTATTCTGGGTTTAGTTGTTGTAAGCTACTTGGAAGCATTTCTTACAGAAGAAATTATAAAGAGTTATTTGACAGGTGTTGGGGGTGTGCTCCTAGCTTCAGTCCTTGGCGGACCACTATACACGCCGACTCTTGTGGAAATAGTCTTGGGAAGAGGGATATGGGTTAGAGAGGGCGTGATTCTCTCAAAGGGCGCCTTGCTTAGCTGGCTTATGGGGCAGCCCTACGATTTTGCCAATGCCTTGGCCGTTTCAAGGATAGTCAAATGGAAAGTTGTAGCCACATACGTGATAATATGTTGGGTTGGAAGTGTAACCTTTGGGTTACTTTACGGCATGTTAAGCGGAGCGCTATAGATTATGATTAAATACTAGGAAACAAACAGCCATGCATGTATACACAAACGGCAATAGATGGTGAAAAACCATTATGACTAAAGCTTGCACATTCTGGTATCCGACAATATTCCCAGAAAAATGCGACGGCTGCACACCATACGGCAAACCCCGCTGCGTAGAATACTGTCCAAAAGGCGTGTTCGCCTTCCAAAACGGAAAAGCAGTTGTGGCAACTCCCCACAGATGTGTTAGTGGCTGCACTGCATGCGAATCCATGTGCCACAAAAGGGCTATAATCTTCCCTAAACAACAAGTCGCCACAATACAAATGAAAACTCAGAAGAAGGAGTTGCTGCGGAAAACTATATGTGAAAAATGTAGTAAATTTTTCTGGACAAACAGAGAAAGCGACCTCTGTTTTGATTGCGAGAGTCAACATTAGACTTACAAGGCAACTAAGAACAGTTTCAATATACCAAACTTATTAATCTAACATAATTTAATCGAGGCATTTTGTTAGTTGCTGTTAAAGGGAACAGTTGGACGCTTGTAAGGATTTTTACGCTTGAGCTTTGCTTGTTATTTGTTCTATTCTTTTTAGGCTTTCAACTATTTTGTGGGCTTCTTTCAGCAATATTTCTTGATTCTTTATATTTGAGTCTTCAGTATTTGGTCTATGTCTTCATGTATCTGTTTCGCCGTGTCATTTGTCTCAAAATTTTCAGTTAGACATTATTAACAGAGTTAACCGACTATTTGAAAATATTTTGTGAATTAATATATAATCTTGTTTCGTTCATTAATGGTGTACTGCTGTTAAACTTGAAGATTTATAGTGCAGAACCTTTTTAGCGATGTCTTATCACATATGCAATTGTGTATGCAGATAAATCACAGAAATACGGTTACAGCAAGAGAGTGGGATAAAAAGAGAGCTTGAAACTGCTTATAGCAAAATGAGTATGAAGAATAGATTGTTTACTTCCGTTACAAGAATTGTGAAGAGGAATTTAAAAAGAACCCTAAAAATACATATGTGACATATGAAATAGGAAAACCTAAAAAAGGCACAGCCTTAAAACATGCTTAAGGAAAACAATGAACAGTAATATTGCTATAAGAACAATAGTGCCCATTCTTCTTCTAATGGCGTTAGGTTTCTTTTCTAGAAAGTTTGGGATTTTAAAATCTGGTGATGAGCGTGTGTTTAATGCCTATGTTTATTATTTTGCATTACCTGCATTATTTCTTGTAAACTTGGCTGAAATAGATTTTACAATGGAAAATCTAACTTTTGCGTTAGCTGGAATAATTCCAGTAATTCTTATAATCGCAATCTATGCAATATTCTATATTGTCTTCAGATTTCCTAAAGATACTCTTTATCTTCCGTTCCAAGCACGACATTTGGTAGCTATGCCTTTTTCGGCATACCTTTTGTAATTTTTGCCTTTCCAACAGATGAGGCGTTGCGACTGGCAACTTTGGCATCTGCCACCATTTCTTTAATAAGCGTTACGATCTCAATCACGACTCTTGAATTTTTTAGACTTGAAACACACATAAAGTTTCAGGGAATAAAAAGTGTAGCAAAAAGACTTTCCAAAAATCCGTTAATCATATCAATTTTCTTAGGTATTTTTTTGTCTTTAAGTAACTTAGAAATTCCCGCACCTGTATCTACATCATTACATATGCTTGGAAACACTACCGCTACAGTAGCAGTTTTTCTGCTTGGAGTCTTTCTTTATGGAAGAAGATACACTAAATTTGTCAGAGCTCTTGAATTAAGCTTGTTCAGAATGGCATTTTTGCCTACTATAGCTTTTGTGGTTACTTTATTGTTCAATTTATCGAGTTTAAAAAGTACAATTTTGGTGCTTATGCATGCGATGCCTGTTGCGATTTCAATGATCGTTCTTAGTGAACGCTATAATTTTCATAAAGAAACAATTGCCTCTTTGATTTTAATCTCCTCAATTAGCGCTGGATTCTATCTGAACTTGTGGCTTCTACTGTTAGGGTACCATTAAAGTCAGTTGCGAATAAAAGTTGTGTGCATATGTCCACCAGCTAAATGCGCACGCGAGTAAATGTATCACACAAGAGCATAAGCGTCTATTAATTGCCAAAATCGACTAGAGGCGCTGCTGTAAAGCAAATCAATCGACAACAAATAAGTTGCACTGTTTGGTATCTCTACCTCAGCTATTGCATTAAGTTTTGCAATGGCTTTAATATCAAAATACTGACAGCGACTTCAATGAAATATTGTATTTCACAATAAAATTCAACAGAAATTAGCTTTCTATTAATATGTAATAACATTTAATGCCCTCATGATAGTAATTATGCTGGCTTTTCACTCGTATCAACTTATAAATCTACTATATACTCCATATTTAATGATCATTGTGATCATAGCACTCTTAATTTCACTCATTGCTTATTTTCACTGCTTTTTTAAACTATGTGGGAATGGACATTAGTTCTCTTGGCTATAGGAGCAACAATAACTATTTTACGCTTTCTAACTAAACAGAAAGAGAAAGAGAAATAAAGCATGCATTCAAAAACGAAATTGATATTAAGAGAAGTATGCGAGATCCACGTAGCCCTCAAATTAACATGAACGTAAGGCTGAATTTGCCTGAGTATTAGACTGTAAGATTACTTATCAGATCGAACAGATTCTGGGGGTTTGTGAAAGCCTCTAGGTTAGGTCCAACGCCATATCTTTCTTCCGTAGAATATTTCTGGCAGTATTAACAAGCCGGACAGAGACGCGACTATTGCGATTACCCATTCTAGCGGATCATCCAGCCAAATCGTTCCGAACAAACCTAAAAACGGCACAAGCATTGTTAATACAGCCGAACCTACTACGGCGATTAAAAGGAACTTGTTTGAACTGAACCCTACTTTGAAGGCATTATGCCTCTCAGATCTGCAATTCCAAACAACGAATAACTCTTGCAAAGTTGCCCGTATAAAGGCCATTGTTCTAGCTTGCGCTAGCTTTAGATCTGTTAAGGGTCCAGGAAGCATGTAGTATTGCCAGTAGAATAGTCCTCCGGTTAAGAAAAACTGGAGTATGAAAGTGGCCGTTATTGAGGCTAACCTCCCATGTAATACTCCTTCGTTTGGATCACGTGGCGGTCTTTTCATCTAGGAAAAGATAACGCCAAGAAACTTATGGGATTCTGGTCCAAACCTTCTTTCTCATTTATATGAATGACGTTGCATGGACACCATATTCCTCTTGAGTATTAGGGCGTTAATTTTTATTATAATTAGTTTGGTCTCTAAACATGAAACTATACATCTATTCAGTGAAACAACATTCATTGAAGGCGATAATGTGTCTAAGCTTAAAGACAAAATTTAATTTTTGATGCAGTACCAAAAAAAGAGTTTCGACCCCTTTTAAGCGGGAAGGTGTTGTACGAATTTTTCATTCTTAGATCGATAATCGTCTTTAAAATTTTAGTATCTCTGTTACTTCTTGTATGTGAATGCACAGTTTTCCACCCGTCTTATAGAGGTCTGCCACTGCCCTGAACTTTGAGTTCTTCTTTATCAGTGATTTCGGTCCGTTGTATTCTTCAGGCGTTAAGCGGGCTCTCCACTTGTCGTTAACTATTACGACTGCCACACCAGGATATATTTTTTCAACTGTGACTTCATATGTTTTTTTGCCTTTCAACTTGACTGCTGAGGCTACAGCGTACTGGTTTAAACCTATTTCTGCAACAATGCCCTGTTTCACCAGAAGTTTTAAGGCTGCTGTTACTATGGGAATGCTTGCTTCATACTCCATGTCTGACGCGAGCTGGTCAAGCGTTGCTCCTAAAGATCCTCTTTCCAAAAGTTTCATGTAGAGGATTCTTGCTGCTCTCTCAGCCTTTCGTTGAAGTTCCTTCACAGTTACTGCTTCTGTCTCTAAAGTTTCCAGTTCAGCTTTAATTTGCCTAGCTTCCTGTTCCAGGATTTCTAGTTCTGTGGGCGTTACCGGGTCTGGCGGCGGCTTCGCTTTTTTCCTAATTATTGCTTGAAGCTTCGTATTCACTGTTCCGCCTATTATGCGCATCTTCTCTATTCTTTTTCTGCTGGCATATAGGTACACCATGTCTAGGCTTTCATTTGCTGCGAGGATCGTTACTTTCCCAGGCGCTTTTCTTCCAGTTCTCCCCCTCCTTTGAATGTACCTTATCTCGCTTGATATAGGCTCATAGAAGATAACTTGGTCCACTGCTGGAATATCTAGTCCCTCCTCAGCAATTGACGTGGCCACCAGAACATTCAATTCGCCTCTTTCAAGCATCCTTATTCTTTCAGTCTGTTCCTCTTGCGTTAAGCCTTTATCAAAAAGCTTTGAAGCTTGACCGACAAACCTTTCAGCCCTAACTCCTTGAATCATGCTAAGCATGTTGACTAGGTGAGCCGCTGTGTCCCTGTACTGCGTGAATATCAATATTCGACTCAAAGGATTTCTTTCTAGTTGCCATTTAACATCCTCAATTAAAAGGTTGATTTTAGGATGTTCCGTTGAGGTGTTTTCCACAATGAACTTTAGTTTAACGTATTCTGGGTCGCTTGCAAGTATTGAGTAGCTTTTCTTCTCCTTCTTTTCCATCTCAACCTTATTCATAAATTCTTTTAGCGTATGTAGCCCCTGTGTTTCAAGTAGTTCTTGCATATGAAAAAGGGTTAAAGCCAACGACTGGTTGATTATGTCTAAGAATATTCTTCCCCTCTCCTCCTCAATACTTTCAGCCTCAAGCATATACCTAAGTTCTTCTCCAGCCTTTATTAGAATCTTCCTTGTAACAAAGGCTGGTTTATAATTTATTACACCCCTACTAACCAGCCATCTAACCCTTTTTTCAAGCATGCTTCGTATATGCGCTTTTATGGCCAGATATTCCCTTGGAAGGTTAACGCGTTTCCACTCAACCTCAATCGCATGTATGTACGGTTTGACGTCTGGGTCTTCCTCAGACCTGTACTCAACACGTTCGATGTAAAGGTTTCTGCAAACTTCCAGAACCCTGTTCAAGTCTGAACCCGGCGAGGCTGTCATGCCCAAGATGAGTGGGTAACCTGCCTGGAAAACATAAAATCTTGCTATATCAGTGTAGGCATATTCCTTGACTGCCCTGTGACACTCGTCGAAAACGAGCAGCGCAAACTTTTCCAGTGAAAGCTTATGTTCGGCAATATCGTTCCTAACAACCTGCGGGGTTGAAAAGTAAACTTTCGCTTCACCGTTCCAGAAAACTCTCCTGTGGTTCGGAGGAGTCTTGCCAGTTAAGAGAACCGTATCCTTCTCTCTCAGCTTAAGGATTCTCATGAAACTTTCTTTATGTTGCATTATCAACGGTCTAGTAGGAGCCATAACCAGTACCTTGCTGTCTCTGTAATTGTAGAGGATTTCCGCAGCTACGATTGCGGATATCACTGTCTTACCTAAAGCAGTTGGAAGAATGACGAGCGTGTTTCTTTCAAGAGCCGCTTCCGCTATGCTTTTTTGGTAGAGCCTGAACTCTACAGTGTCAGGCCAGATTAAAGGGTGCTCAAGGAACCGCTTACTATAATCCTGCAGCATAAGCTACAGCTCTATAACCTCTTCTCCCTTCTTTACTTTCACATCCTCAACCTTCGGGTTAACCTTGTCGATTATTCCAAGCAATCTGCTAAGCCTTTCATCTTGGAGTATTTTCTTGAACTCTTCAAGCTCAGCCGTGGACCTCAGGACTATTCCACGCCTCTTCTTAGGGTTTCCTGAGTTGTCAACAGGGTTGAGTTCAACGGCTAGGTGGGTTGGGCTAGACCTATAAGCTGGAAGCTTCAAAACGAAGACTCCGGCTACACTTGTTCTAAGCCTACTCCAATCCTTACCACTCCTAAGAAAGAGTGCAATCTTCTCCTCAGACAATTCATAAACCTCCATTACTATGTCTACACGACTGAAGTTAAAACTTTCTCCAACAAATAGGCAATGAACGTGTTTTCACCTTTTTCTCGATATAGAGGGGCAGAGTCAGATGCCGAGAAGAAGAAGTGATAATCTGCATATTAGAAGCTCCAGACAGAGTTCTCTGAATTCTCATAACCTGAAGTATGTATTACTCTCTAGAGCGATAGATGCCAGAACCCCTCACCTTCGCCGCCAAAAGGCTTGATGAATGAGTTTATAGACTTCATCTCCAAGCATAGGTGTTAGGACTTGCATGATCTTCATTATGGGTATCTACCTCGGTCAAGTTATCTAATCGCTTGTCAAAGACATTTTAATGCCAAAATAGGTTTAGCATTCCCAAGGCTGGAGAGAAATCTTTTTGATTGGTATAGAAAAAATTACGTGTTTGTGTTCTCTATTGGTTGGATATCTTGGATTGTTCTTTTGGTATAATCAACTTTCGCTAAACATTATAAGCTAAGTCTCGTTCTGACTGTTGTGTCATGCATATCTGTGCGCTAATAACTGTCGCGTTGAATGAAGCGACCGTGACGAGTTTATAGGATTTTTTATCTCCTCGCTTATTCTGGATATTGATTAGTAAATTTTTTGAGACTAGAGAAAGTTATCCCTGTTTTTTGAAAGTTTTTCATTTTTTAGTTGTTTAACTAAAGTTCTAGTAGTGGATTTATCAAGACCTATGGTTTATGCTCTATTTTTGTATATATTCAAATACGAAGATATTGGAATTTACTTAAGGCATTATTTCCGGAGATATGCAGGTATAGGGACATCCCACCATCCTGTGGTTTTTCCCTCGGACCATGGATAAGTACGCTGTACTGGAACCTCAATGACGGTTGGCTTATCAATTGTCTTCAGAACTTTTCTCATAGTCTGCGCAACTTCTTCAGGTTTTTCTATTCTTAAACTATTACACCCAAAAGATTCTGCCATCTTTACGAAGTCTGGATTATACAACTCTCCACTGCTTTTCTTTCTGAACTCTGTTGCAATGACTCGATCTAATCCGTATAAGCCAAGTTGTAGATCTCGTATGCTTATCCATCCATAATTGTTTAAGATGCAATAAACTACTGGAATCTCGTATTGCACAGCTGTAGAAAGCTCTTGACAAGTCATTTGGAAATCTCCGTCGCCACAAACAGCCACAACTTCCCTATTAGGCGCTCCAAGCTTCACGCCTAATGCTGCGGGAATGGCCCAACCCATAGTAGACATACCGCCAGAGCTGATATGGGTTCTGGGTTCATATACTGGGAATTCTTGGAATAACTGGATCTGAGGATGCCCAGCTGCACCCACAACTACAGCGTCTCTACTTAGAGCTTTCCGAAGTTCCATAAGAAAACGTGAGATAGTCATTGGAATCTTATCACTTTTCTGAAGAGGGTCTAGAATACTTTGCCACTCCATTTTTAACTCCTGAATCTTTCTGAAATAAGGCAGGTCTTTGTATTTTCTTTTATTCATCATTATTTTAAGTGCTTCAATGATTTGTTGAAGCACAGTCTTTGCGTCCCCAACTATTCCTATTTCAACTGGATAATTCTTGCCGATTTCATTTGGATCAATGTCTATTTGGATAAGTTTTGTAGGCGGAATAGAGAAGCTTATACCTTGTTTATAGGAGCTGGTGGTTTCATCAGCAAATCTACAACCAACAGCCAAAATAACATCTGCGTTGCTAGCTAATTTGTTACCACAAAAACTGCCTTTTGATCCTGCATAGAAAGCGCATAATGGGTGGTCTTCAGGAATTGCACCTTTACCCATCATAGTTGTTATCACAGCAGCTCCCAAGAACTCTGCTAACTCAACAAGTTCTGGAGACGCTCCTGAAAGTATTACTCCTCCACCCGCCAATATTACGGGCATCTCAGCATTGGCCAGAATCTTAGTGGCTTCATTTACATTTTTTACGTTGCTACAAATTCTTCCTAAAACCTTGTGTTTCACGGGATTTGGTATTTCAACTTCTGCTGAGTCAGCCTGAACGTCCATTGGCATAAATATCTGAACGGGTCCAGGTCTACCGCTTGTAGCTATTCTGAAAGACTCTTTGATTACAAATGGTACTTGATCAACTCTTGTAACTCTCCAGACGCGCTTTGTAACAGGCCGCATGGCACTGAATGTGTCAGCCCAGTGTTGTCTTTCAATCTCTTGTAGCACACCTCTTCCAAACATATATGTGTGTGTCTCGCCGCTAATAGCTATGACGGCGCTAGAGTCTATGTAAGCTGTAGCAAGTCCCACTATTGTATTATATGCACCTGGACCTATCGATGTAAAGCATAGGAGTGGTTTTCCTGAAACTCTATAATATCCATCTGCAAGGTGAATTGCAGACTGTTCATGCCTAACTTGGATGGTCTTAATTTTGTCTTGTCTGTCCTTGAACGCATCTAAAAACGGTATTATTCCATGCCCAGGGATGCCCACAATATAAGGAGTACCTTCCTTGATAAGGTACTCGGCAACAATTTCTCCTCCAGTATACATTTTTCAACAGCCCAAAGACTAAGTTAAAGAAGAAATATAAAAAATCTTTTGTTTCCACCTCGATCTGCACTTTTAGTGAATAAACACCTAACAAGGTTCAAAGAAATGTGAAAGTTAACGAGAATAAAAAACAGGTAGCTACATAAGTTGTGAGGCACATTCTTTGAATCAACGAGAGAAGTCTAATGACATATGACTGAATGTCTTGTAATACACGTTAACTGAAAATGGATATTCATAAAAAACCGAAAACGCTTAACCATAAAGTATTTATATGTAAATACCAATACTCCCAAGATTTAATTCTTAAACTTGAGGTTAGAAATGTCTAAGAGAACTTACAGTGATCTCTGTCCACCACAAAGACTGCTTCTTGGCGCTGGACCAAGTAATGTTGACCCTCGAGTTTTGAAAGCTTTAACTTCGCCTATTGTTGAACATTTAGATCCTTACTTCATGGAAGTCATGGATGAGACTGTTGATCTACTTAGATATGCCTTTAAAACAAAGAATCAAATAACATTACCGATTTCAGGTTCAGGAAGCGCCGGCATGGAATCAGCAATCTGCAACCCAATTGAGAAGGGAGATGAAGCGATTGTTTGCATAAACGGTTTTTTTGGCGAACGGATGAAAGAGATGATTCAAAGAAGCGGCGGAGTCCCAATTGTTGTCAGAGCGAATTGGGGAGATCCAATAAGCAAAGAGTCAGTAGCTGAAGCTTTATGTAACTCTAATGCAAAGATCCTCTCTATTGTTCATGCTGAAACTTCTACGGGTGTACTTCAGCCTTTAAAAGAAATAGCTAGAATTGTGCATGAGTATGATGCCCTTCTTGTTGTTGATGCTGTCACGTCACTCGGAGGGTGTGAATTAAATGTCGATGAGATTGGTATAGACATATGTTTCAGCGCCTCGCAGAAGTGTCTTAGCTGCGTGCCTGGACTAGCTCCAATAACTGCAAATGAAAGAGCGATGGAGGTAATCCGTAATCGACAAACAAAGGTTCAAAGTTGGTACCTTGATCTTTCAACAATTGAGAAGTATTGGTTAAAAGATAACAGGATTTACCACCATACAGCACCTATTCTTCTAGTGTATGCTTTAAGAGAATCTCTGAGAATCCTTTATGAGGAAGGGTTAGAAAACAGGTGGAAAAGGCACAAAAAATACACCTTGGCATTGATAAGGGGTCTTGAATCCTTAAGCTTAAAAATGTATGTTGAAAATCCAGAATATCGATGTCCAGCTTTAACTTCTGTCAGTGTACCTAATGGTTTTCAAGACAAGAATATCAGAACAACATTACGTGAGCGCTTTGGCATTACAGTAAGTGGAGGACTCGGCGAATTAGCGGGACAAATTATACGAATCGGGCTTATGGGAATTAATGCTAACCAAAAAAGCGTCAAAGCCGTCTTAGAAGCTCTTGAATATGCATTGCAAAAAAGAGGGACAACAAATTAAATTTGGTTCAAGTGTCACAGCGACAATGGAGGAATTCTTCTCATAAAAGGTCTGATTCTATTAAAATTGGTATAAGATCTAACAAAAACAACTTTTCTAACATCTTTTAAATCTTAAGATAAAAATTGGAAAACATAACAGGAAAACTCATACCAAATCCTTATAGATTTTTTGCTTAAAATCTTTCATTAAATAATGCAGTTCATAAAAGATGGTGGGCCGGGCCAGACTTGAACTGG
>CAZIFH010000195.1:0-5119 GCA_964539065.1 uncultured Candidatus Bathyarchaeia archaeon
TTATTACACCGTCTTTAAGATTCTCAATAGAAGTCACACACTTTACGTTGTAATAAACTAGTTCTCCCGGAATCCCAGTTACTTCTTCATGAGATCCGCATCCAAGTTTACGGAAAAGCTTTATTTTGCCTTTTTCTCCGACATATTTGCTGGGCAACCTGTTCCAATACAGACTTGCTTGATACCAGTAAGTCAGGTCAGCGAACCATGGCATAAGATCAGGTTTCTCACCAGAAAATATTGCTAAAATTCGTTCTTCTTGATTCATACAACTCCAACTCTATCTTCTGTAATTAAAATAATTTTGATTATTTTTTTATAAATCTAATTAATTCTAAATCTTTTGGCAGAAGAGATCTAAAAGTATTTTTAACAAAAGTTTGAGACTAAACATAGAGTTTTGCCATACTATGAATGCTAAACTATAAATTCCAGTTGCAACCAAGATATGTTCCAAGCGAATTCACATTAGTCACATTAGAAATATAATATTATATCTAATGTGAAATAATTTACGCGAAAGATAATCTTTTTACACTTCATATTTAGTAAAACAAAAATATTTAACCATAGTTTATATCGATGTCACGGTGAAGAACATGTCGTTAAACAGTAAAATATGGATAACTCGAGACTACCTTAAATGTTCAGGTTGTAGAAGATGCGAAATAGTGTGTTCACTTAGCCACGAAGGCAAGATTTGGCCTGAAGCTTCAAGGATAAGAGTCTTCATGTTGGTTCCAGGAGTTGAGATTCCTCACCTTTGCGCACAATGCACTGAATATTACTGTGTAAAAGCATGTCCTTACGGCGCTCTTTCTGTAAAGGAATCAACTTCAGCTGTAATCGTAAATCGAGAAAAATGTGTAGCTTGCGGCATATGCATAAAAGCTTGTCCAGGAAAAATCCCTCACATTCATCCAAAGGAAAATTATGTGCTTATCTGCGACTTATGTGGAGGAGACCCTCAATGCGTTAAAGTGTGCATGAAGGCTGGGTTTAACGCGTTGCAGTTAACAAAAGAACAGCCTTCAATCTCACACAACCTTTTTGCTATGACTCCTGAAGAAATAACACGTGATGTTGCAGAAAATCTTTACGGTGAAAAAGCTGAAGAGGTAATTTAAGATGGTAAGAGGATATGCGGGAAAATTCTTAGAAATAGATCTCACGAGCGAAAAAATAACTGAAACTCGATTTTCAAATGATATTTTGAGCCAATATATCGGTGGCAGAGGGTTAGGAGCAAGGATTCTATGGGATCGCCTTGGAGATGTATGGGAGAAAATCGATCCTCTTGGTCCCAAAAATTTGCTGTTAGTTCTTACAGGTCCGCTTACAGGATACTTTCACGGTGCTAGAATATGCATTACGGGAAAGTCTCCTCAAAATAACGGTATCATTGGTTCTACTATAAGCGGCGAATTTGGAATTGAGCTTAAATGTGCTGGGTGGGACGGAATTATTGTTTCAGGTATGGCTGAGACCCCGATATATTTGCTGATCGACAACGAAAATGTGGAAATAAAAAATGCAGAACATGTATGGCAAAAAGATGGTAAAACAACTCTTAAAATATTAACAAAAGAGGTAAGGGATGAACTTTTCAAGCGATATGCAAAATATGGGATACTAAAAGAGCCAAGCGTTCTTTACATCGGACCTGCAGGAGACAACATGGTAAGATCTGCCTGCGTTCAACAAAAGTGGAGTCACGCAGCTGGCTATGGAGGTTACGGTGCAGTTATGGGTTCAAAGAAACTTAAGGCGATAGTTGCTAAGGGAACTGGGCCACTTCCAGAGGTTTCTGATCAAGATGAACTTGAAACACTACTAAAAGAGTATGAGAGAACTGCGCTTTCCTTTAATCGCGATCAAGTGAGAAGGTGGGGAACAGGATACGGTGGTTATGAAGTGGCTGCTAAAAGAAGTGCAGAGCCTATTCGAAACTGGCAAGAAGAGTGGCATGACGAGAAATCGGTTGGCGGGGCAAAATTCGACCTTAGATATTGGGCGAAACGTTACTGGGGAGACTATGGCTGCGCAATAACATGTATGAAGTTGGCAGTCGTCAAGTCAGGTCTGTACAAGGGAGCAATAACTGATAACCCAGACTATGAACTGGAGGCTTATCTTGGTCCAAACCTAGGCGTGTTCGACGCTGGCGGCATCGTCTATTTAAGTTCATTGATAGATGATCTTGGCTTATCAGGAATAAATGGTGGAAACGTCATGGCTTTTGCCACAGAACTTTTTGAAAGAGGAATATTGACAAAGACTGATTTAGACGGATTAGAACTAAAATGGGGAGACGTATGTGCAATGGCAGAACTGGCAAAGAGAATAGCAACTAGAGACGGCAAGTACTTCGACATTTTTGCTGAAGGAACTTATAGAGCTGCATTAAAAATTTCAGAACTTAAAGGTGTTAATGTACTTCCCTATGCCATTCACGTTAAGGGCGTTGAAGTTGGTGCTCATGGAACAAGAAGTGGCGAAGACTATACTAATGACATATGTTATGCTTGTTCAGTTCAAGGAGGTGACCACACCTCCGTTGTCAGTGATGCCTATGACGATATGATTACAGTGTTCCAGGATTCAGCTGTTTATTGTGTCGTAATTGCTTGGAGAGGAGAACTGAAAGGGTTGGACTGGAAGTTTCTTAGAGCAGTGACGGGGTGGACTATTACGGAAGAAGAGTGGAAAAGAGAACTTGGTCACAGAATCATTCACATTCAAAGAGCTGCAGAACTACTAGGTGGACCAGACTTAAGATGGACTCCTCAAAAAGATGATGACAATCCTCCTAGATTCTATGAGCCTTTACCTACAGGTCCATATAAGGGTTCATTTGTAACCAAGGAAGTTATGAATAGAAGAAGAAGAGAATACTATGAGGCAATCGGCTGGGACGAAAATGGAATACCGAAATCTGAAGTTCTGAAAAAACTAAACTTGCAAGACGTAGATAAATCCTTAGAAAAGATAAGGTGACACTTGTTTTCCATCTTATTGCTATTTGTTTTTCGGGATCTGCCAGTTCAAAATTTTTTGTTGGATGCCAAAAATGAAAATAAAAATAAAGGGTTACGGACAGCTGAAAAAGGTTATTGGCGACAACTCAGTTATTGAACTTAAGGATGGAGCTAAAATAAAGGAGTTAATCTCTGTTTTGGGAGGAAAGGTTGAATCTTCAAAAATCGCCTATTTACGTGATTACAAAATTGAAGATTCAAATGTTATGGTTCTAGTTAACGGTCGCAACATTCATGCGTTAAACGGTTATGATACAGTTCTTAAAGAATCAGATTTGATAACATTTATGCCCATACTGATAGGAGGATAGTTCCTTAAGAAAGGAAAATAATTAACATGTTTTTCTAAATTTAAATATTTTTATGCTCATAATAAGGTTGAGTTTGAGTGTATAAAAACAACGAGTTGTTGAGTATTAACCTAAAATTTGCATGTGATATGAGATGGAACGGAAAGGATTTTTTATTTGTATAGAGGGACTGGACAAAAGTGGAAAAACTTCGCAGTCAATTGCGCTTGTCGAAGCTTTATGTAAAAAAGGATTTGACGCAGTTTATACAACTGAGCCAAGCGATGGAGAAATTGGAAAATTTATTCGAAATTACATTTTAAACAGAAATGATCGAGTATCTCCTGTCGTGGAAGCTCTTCTCTTTGCTGCTGATAGGGCTGACCACGTTGAGAGCACCATAAAACCACTGCTGAAAAAAGGAAAAATCGTTGTTTCAGATCGATATGTGTATTCTTCTCTAGCTTATCAGGGAGCCGCTGGATTGAGTTTAGATTGGATTGAGAAAATTAATAAGTATGTTATTATGCCAGACATAGCAATTTACATAGATGTTCCTATCAAGAACTTGCTGAAACGATACAGAAAAGAAAAATCAGTTATGGAACACGTGGAAACACAGCGAAAGGTTGAAGAAATATACATTAAACTCGTCTGTGACGAAAAACTAATCTCAGTGAATGGTAAACGAAGTTTGGAGGAAATTTCTCAAGACATATTAACGAAGGTTTTAGAGAAACTTAGGGGTTAAACAAGCTGTATTCAGCTAATTCGTCAGTTCCAACAGTCTGGATTGATACCAACGTCATCGGATCTATATTTTTGGATCTAAGTTCACAGTTTATTTTTGTGTAAAGAAATTTCATAAGTTCATCAACTGGAAGATGCCGAGGTCCTTTTTCGTGATGAACAAACATTTTTATCTCGTTTTCTCCAAATGTAAACCTAACTAAGTAGTAATCAAATTTCAAAGGTTTTCGTTCAGCATCTTTAATTATATAATATCTGACGACAAAAAGTAAATCCAATATAGACAATGCACTCTTTGAAATTACTTTTAGACAATCTTCAAGGACTTCTCTGTTAAGATAATTGAATGTAAGACCGTCAGCAACTCCAATTTCAAGCATAACTTGAGTTTTGCGCCAAGTGAACTCTATCAAACTCACTTTTTCTTCATTTACATTAAACCTTTGAAGAAACTGTAGCACTATTTTCTGTAATTCTTGCGCTTCAATTGAACATGAAAAGTTCATTATGCCGTGAAGATCTTCAGGAAATTTTTCGTATGTTCCAATCAATTTTCACACATTCGTCGCATAATTAAAATCTTTGTCTTTCAACTTTCTTAGCTTTGTCAAGGTTATCAAGTAGACTTGTCAGAACTAAGCTAAGTTTATGCAGTTCTGTAATATCTTTTTCGTCTTTAATACGATCGTTAATCTCCAGAATCTTTGTCGTAAGGGTGTACTCCACCTTTTCAAGTGGAGAAATAGTTTGAATTTCATTGATCTGCTCGTCTTCTTTAACTACAATGACTTTTTTTTGGCATTTAGCACACCATAGGCTTTCATTCTTTAGTCGGAAAATAGGCGAGGAACATACGGGACATGAAAGACTAGTCAAAGTTGCTCCAGAGCGAAGAAGGTTAGCCATCGACTTTATTTCATCATTATTTGTAGACAACTTTTCCTCAAAAAAACATGTTTTTTTACGTTTATAAGTTTATAAGCTGAGAACGACTATTAGTTGATATCTTTTTAAATTAACGAGTTGATGTTATGAATTACT
>CAZIFH010000196.1:0-6871 GCA_964539065.1 uncultured Candidatus Bathyarchaeia archaeon
TTATGCTATATTTATGTAGATTTGTTCGTTGCCTTTTATGTCAACTCCTTTTAATGCTGAAACGAGGCCTAGAATCGTTTTTTGAATTATTTCCGCAACAAATGGTTGAAGAGGAACTTCACTACCACCAACTTTTAATGTGACCTTAAGTTTCGATTTGGCTCTCAAAAGAAAGCAGTCGTCCAGATTGGATTCTTCCCTAAATATGGCCTCAGCAAGATTCCAGTACGAATGTTTTCCACATTTCCGACAATCTAGGCATGGTAATTGTTTGTAAATTTCTATAGTTCTTCGAGTTTTTCAATAAAAGCGATAACGTTTTTCATTATAATTGAAAAACTTTATCTAAAATTTTTCTTCAAAAGGTTGAATGAAGCAACAAGCAAGGATTTCACCTTCCGCTTTTTTCATATATTCATCAGACCTTAGGCGAAATTAGTTAATGAGCGGTTTATTTGGCATTTTTGGGTGTTTCTTAGCTTTTCCGTTTTTTCGGTCTTTACATAATTGTTCCCATTATTCTGAGGTTGATGAACCCGGATACCATGTCCACAAAACTAGTTAAACACACAATTGCGCCTACGATTTAATAAATATTTCACAGATTATAAAAAGTTTTATATTGATTGTTGATCTCTAAAAGGGATGTGTCTATACTTGAAGAAAATCAATATTTTTGAAATTTGAGAAGGTAAGAAAGCCTCATGTTTGTCGGTTCATGTGAATAAGTTTTCTGAAAGAGAAAATGTTGCATTTCTATATTATCCAGAAGGAACACGAAATGAGATACATTCACATAATAACTTGGAAAGTATATACTATATCGAGTATATACTATATCGTACAGGGGGCTTAGTAACGGTAGGCGAAGAGAAAGAATTAGTAAAAACTGGTGATACTGTTTTTATCCCTCAGAACACAAAGCATCAAGTAGTGAATGCAGGAAAAGAACTCTTAGTAATATTTGAAGTTGCTGTATTCAATGATGTTAAAGGGGGTCTGTAAATGGCTAAGTTAGCTGTTAATGGTGGGCCATCAGAGGCAGCTAAGCTTAGAGAGAAAATTCCAAAATGGCCGAGAATATCTGAGGATGACAAAAAAGCCCTTATGGATGTGTTGGACAGTAGAAGATGGTGTCGTGTTTATCTTGGTTCAAAAACAGATCTCTTTGAAGATGCTTTTTCGAAGTATCATGATGCAAAGTATGGTATTGCTGTATCCAACGGCACGGTTGCTTTGGAGCTTGCATTAAAAACGATTGGAATAGGCTATGGTGATGAGGTTCTTGTTCCTGCAATCACATTCATAGCCACAGCTTCCGCTGTAACAGAGGTTGGCGCGGTTCCGATATTTGTTGACATTAACATTGATACCGCCTCAATAAATCATGAGGCCCTGGAAAGGTCGATAACTGAAAGAACGAAGGCAGTTATTGCAGTGCATTATGGCGGTTATCCTATTGACTTTGACGAGATTTTACCGATAATCAGGAGATATAACATCAGTTTGATAGAGGATAGCGCTCATGCCCATGGTACAGAATGGAAAGGACGTAAAGTGGGCGCTATAGGTAATATAGGTGCTTTCTCATTCCAAGAGAGCAAATCTCTCACAGCAGGTGAAGGAGGAATTATCCTCACAAATGATTTAGAATTGGCCAATAGAGCGAGGCTCATCCATAACATAGGTAGAATAGTTGGCAGACCTGGTTATGAGCATTATATATTAAGCTCCAACTACCGTATGACCGAGTTTCAAGCTGCGCTTCTCCTATCAAAGATGAATACTTTTCCTGAAGAGGTTGAGAAGAAACACTCTAATGGTGAATATCTGGCTGAGAAACTTAGGAAAATTAGAGGCATACACCCTCTAAAGAGGGATTCAAGAATAACCAAAAGGGGATACTATTTCTTTGTATTCAAATACGATCCGGAAGAATTTCAAGGCCTTCCTAGACAGAAATTTGTAGAGTGCTTGAATGCAGAAGGCGTTCCAGCTGGCATCGGCTATGGTAAGCCTCTTTATAGGCAACCTGCTTTCAAGAAAGAGAATTTAAAGTATGTTATTCCCCAGGACATCAAAGTGCCTGACTATGAAAATCTATATTTGCCTAATTCGGAAGTATTTTGTTCAAAGCAGATAACCATACCGCATCCAGTTCTATTGTCAGATAAGGAAGACTTAGACTTGATTGTTAGCAGCATTGAAAAAATCAAAGAAAATGTAGAAGAGTTATTATAAAACTGATCTACTCATACAGCTTCAAAGAATCGACAGATAGGAAGGAACTAAATGCGAGGGGAGAGAAAATTATTTCCATGGCCGAAGGATTATGAAGGAGCTATATCTTTGACATTTGATGATGGAATGCCTTCACAATTGACAATTGCAGCACCTTTACTTAATGATTATAAACTATGTGGAACGTTCTATCTTATCCCGAGAGGTAATGATTGGATTGACCGCCTTGCTCCTTGGCAAAAGGTTGCCAAATATGGTCATGAGATAGGAAACCACAGTCTTTCACATATGTGTTCAAGTAATTTTGGTGAACTTTTTTTCCCAGGACTTGAAAACGCCAGCCTTAAAGATATCGAATCAGATATTGTTGAGTCGCAGCAGAGACTTCAAAAAGCGTTTCCAAGTCAGAAAAAATGGACCTTTGCCTATCCTTGTTATCAGTCATTCGTGGGGAGAGGTAAGGGAAGACAGAGCTATGTCCCAATTGTGGCTAATTATTTTGTAGCGGCAAGAGGCCTTGGCGAGGGCGTAGCAGCTAACTTACCATCTGTATGTGATCTGCATTTTCTTTGGTCATGGCCTGCCCAAAGAATGAGTGGTGCTGAAATGATTGGTTTGGTTGAACAAGCTGTTTCTCAGGGGAGATGGGGGATTTTTACCTTTCACGGCATAAACGAAGGACATCTTCCAACGTCTGAATTTGATCTCAAAGAGATACTCTCATTTCTTGACCGAAATAGAGACAGAATTTGGACAGCGCCAGTCATTCAAATTGCTCAATATATTAGCAAACGGCGAACATACCTTTAACACGCAGGAGACTATAGTGATGACAAAACTAATGTGTTTCTTGAAGCATGTTTATTAGTTAGGTATGGAACTGCATTCTAGCAGACAGGAATCTCTTTAAACAACAAATCAGAGTTAATGAGTGACTTTTCATATAGATATCTTTTCCTATTTTTCTAGAATTCAATCTTAAATTTATGTCGTCCCGCAGTTATTTCAAACCTTAATCCATCTGAAACGGATTCATAGGTTGTTTCCCTATTATCCACAATAATTTTGCTACTCCGTGAGAGAGGTCGGTTCACGATCAAAGTGACACTCCTAGCTTTTCCGTCTACCTCTCCCTCGATTACTCCTTTTTCTTTAATAATATTAAGTGTTATCGGACCATCTGAGGATTCTATACGATAGTTATCCACTGCAATCATTGAACCCGACAAAAGCATTAGCTTGACTTCGCTAGATGTTTCTCTTATTACACCGCACTTTCCTTTAAAAGCCAGCCGTTCATTTTTGTAGCTAACTTCCTTTGAAGATAAGAAAATGTAATCTACCTCATCTTCAAAGCGAACTGTTGCTCCTTTACCTCCATCAAGTCTTTTAATTACTGCCTTCTCTTGATTGGCTCTTCTCGGAAACAGAATCGCAAAATAATTTTTGCTTGGTTTTTGAGTTACAGTTATGTATCTTTGTTCTCCTCCATATACTTCGCTGCTGATTTCTCCTATGTCCTCTTTCACCATTGGGTTAGTAGGAATTATAAAGTTGACATCTAAATCTACTCCGAATTTCCCTTTAAATGAGACAAGGTTTTTCTTAGT
Source organism: uncultured Candidatus Bathyarchaeia archaeon (assembly GCA_964539065.1). Taxonomy (GTDB): domain Archaea; phylum Thermoproteota; class Bathyarchaeia; order Bathyarchaeales; family DTEX01; genus JAGTRI01. The sequence continues at coordinate 3,852 of CAZIFH010000196.1, forward strand.
CTCGATGGACTCAGCGAGAACGTGAAGGAACCATTCAGAGTTTACTTCACTTTCTATCTCATCGTATATGACAAAGAATTTGGGCTTCACGAATAGTATATTCCTAACGCACTTGTGGACTCTACAAGGTTCGTGAAGGTCTCCCACTACAAGGTCAGCCATCTCTGTAGATATGAAGTTGAGTATACATGCATCTCCTCTAGATTGAGATATTCCTCCAAACTGAATGGTATTATGTGCTTTCGTTTGACCAAACCAACTCTTCCAAGTTTCGGTGTAATCCTTCACTCCCGAATCCAAAGAAAGCGGTGTTCCATAAGCGTAGAGCGAAAAGCTCCCTTTGTCCAAATGATGATGACTTCGTGAAGGTCCGCATGAAAACAGGAGATAAAACTCGTCATCTGTGTCAAATCCAGCTCTAAGAACAACTACTCCTAAGTCTTGTAGAATGGTGCTTTCCAATTTTTGTGATGATGTAGGTAAGAATGCGTCAATTAAGTAGAAGCCTGCTGTGGGGTTACGTGGGCCCACACCATTGGGTACAGGTTGACCCGCCATGGTCCATGTCCACTGCAACCTAGCTGAAAACTCTGGGTCGATATCTTTGTAGGCGGGAGCTGCCCAACCACAAGATGCAGCCCAATCCACACACCACACTGCGTCTCCAAAAGCAGGTCCTAAAGATAATTTGTTTTTAGGAGAAAGCATGAAACTAGGGTTCATGTTATATTCGGCACGTCCATTGCTTAAGAGGAAATTTCCGTATACAGCGTCTCTAGGTGTTTGTACAACTGTATAAGAGTTCAGAAGCCCTTTGAGCTTGGGGTCAATGAAGAAATCTATACCCTTATTTTTCTTAACCATATACGCAAAAGGTAGGAAAGGTCGAATAAAAGCGCCCCAGTATCTTGTGAGACTCTCTGGCCATGATCCATCAGGCAAAACCAAATGATCAAGCTGCCATTGAGCTTGTTTGAGAGCGTGGTCTAAAAACTTTATGGATTCGGGATGGTCAGGGAAACAGAGAGCAAATATTCCCACACCAACATAACGGTCAGTATCGAAATTGTAGGGGAAAGGAGCTCCTCTAGTGGGGTCAACATTAACGGGAATTCTGTAATCTAAAACGTTGAGATCTAAGTGTTTATAAATCAACCATGCGCTTACGGCTCTTACATATCTATGTTCCTCTGGAGTAAAAACGCCGCTATCTGCAATTATATCGTAGGCTAGAAAGATCTCTTGTAACCTTCTGTTCACAGCTGAACCAGGGACATGACCGTAGATTGCGGTGTTTTCTTTCTCTGCGCTTAACATTTCTAGTATACCCTTCTTAATCCTTTCAGCGTATAATTTGTCTCCAGTAACAAGATAGATTATCGGTCCATATCCCAAAGCCCATTCAAGTTGTTCGTAATATTCCCTTCCGGATTTTTCAGCATCTGTAATTTGCATAGAAATTTTTTCTAGCGGTTTCAATTCTGGCCACCTGCGTTTTCCATCGGCTAAATCCTTGTAAGCCTCTAAGAGCTCTTTGTAAACAGGTAAACTGGCTTTCTTCTTGATTTTCGGTATATCTGTTATGTCAAAAAGCAGAAAGGGCCTTTTTAGAGATGTATCAAGAGGCCATTCTAGAATCATTTTAACATATTCTTGCAGCGGATTTTCTAATCTTAAGCGAATCTCTTGTACCTCCCTCCAACGCTGCGCGGTCCATACCATTCCACCAGTCATTAACTTCATCTTTTTAGAATTAAAGTGAAAACTAGAAGATTCTAATTCATATGACTCTTTGCTGCAAGATACTAATGCCCATTCTCTGGAACCGTTTCTAATCTTATGGCTTAAAATAAGATCTGGCTCGCAAGTCTGCCACATCTCAACTTCATCCATGGTCCATCTTGAACCATTTATTCGTATCTCCCCAATGAAATCTCTTGAGTCTATATCTGTTCTGTATGCTCCAAGTATACGTAGAGGACTTTCTATTGGTACAGTGCCACCGCGTGACATGAAGACAAAATTGCCCAACTTCTCCTCTTGATCATAATTAAGGGAAACTTCCATCCCCCCAGTTACCCAACTTCCGCTTTCTTTAAATATCATGTCTGGCTGAAAGTTAGAATATAGTGAGAATTCAAAAGACAATCCTCCTTCCCTCAAATTAGACTCTTCTCTAATTAAAGCATAGTTCTTTCCAGAATACAATTTGATCGTGACTGCATAGTATTTGTCGCCTTCAATGGCATATCGAACTCTGTACTCTTTGAATATTGGACCATCTGAAATACATCTAGAACTATAACCAGTAATTCGGACGGTGCCAACAAGCCTACCTTTTCCTCTCCAAATATCATCAACTCCTTTAACTGCCTGAATTGGAGCGGGAACATCCTCAGGCCTCATTGGTGAATAATAGTGAACTACCCCTCCAACGATTTTTATCGCCATCTTGCTATTTGAAACTGTTATCGGATTTTCGCCTATTTCTGTACTTGCAAGATCAGTTTTTGCTACATGAGTAAACGCCTCCCCTATAATAGGGAGAAGTTTGTACTCTTTTTGTCCCAAAGGAGGGATGCTAGCTAGGAAGGTTATGTTAAGGCGTTGGATTGAGCTGTCAGGATAAAGATCTATGTCTGAAACCTGAGCTGGTATCTCCATGCCGCTTTTCAGTTCAATTAACCTGAAAGACTGGGTCTTACATTCTCCCTCATTGAATTTTAAGGTATAAGTAACTACTTCTTCAATCCATTCAATGCCAATATAGTCGGATATGCTGATAATTTTCATCTCAAAAAGCCTTCTGTTCCAGTTGATTCATCTATTTTTTATAACTTATTTTTATCTTTTATCTGTATATAAAGTTTACAATTTTGAAGTCAACATAACGTTACAGTTTTCTATTGTTTCATGTAAAGCATAGTGCCAGAAGAAAAAGAATGATGTAGCAAAAGGGTGTTTATAGACTTTCTCTCGTATGCGTTAAGAAGAGATATAAACGAAATATTAGTTTAATT
>CAZIFH010000197.1:0-4265 GCA_964539065.1 uncultured Candidatus Bathyarchaeia archaeon
GATTCATCCTAAAACAGAATTAGAGGAGAAAAGAACATGTCTGAAAGATCTTTAAGAGAAATCGGTAAGGTTACACACTACTTCACGAACATTAGTGTTGCAGTTATAGAATTGACCGGTCCAATTTCAGTAGGTGACAAGATCCTGTTTCAGGGCGCTACAACCAATTTTGAGCAGCCTGTCTCTTCAATGCAAATAGAGCATAAAAACATCACTGAGGCAAAGGCAGGTCAAAGCATAGGTCTTAAAGTTATAAACAGAGTTAGAGAAGGCGACATTGTCTACAAAGTAACTTAAACTAGTTTCACCATGTTAAGTAGACTTAAGTCACAAAATAAAAAAGTGACGGTGACATTATCCTTAAAGACTAAGAATCCATTTGCAAGCAACTCTTTATGTTAGAAAACTTCAAACCAGAAAAATCGACTTACAAGATGACCCCCTCAGGGTATGTGTTAAAACCTTGAACGAAGAGTGCATAACCAAAATTGGAGAAGCTGCATTATGACCGTAGTGATTGTGAGATACTTTGGGAAACTGCGTGAACTTATAGGAGCCAAAACAGAAGAATATGCACTCAATGAAGGAGCAACAGTTACAGACCTGCTAGTAAGACACATACCAGAAAGGCACCTTGAAATTTCCCGCGTATGGGTTGAAACTCTTTTTAGAACAATAAAGAATGAAGTTATACAGAACAAGAACGGCACGCCTGTTCTAAAGAATTACATGATAGTGGTCAATGGCAAAACAGCGAAATTAGAAGATTCGTTAAAAGAGGGAGATGAAGTAACAATCATGCCTCCTTTTGGCGGAGGATGACTAAAAAACTGGGTAACGCACCAGTGGTAAAATTGAAAGTTAAAATTTCTAAGGATCTTGACTCTATAAACGTGCTTATTAACGAGTTGAAAAAATCATCAAACGAAATTGGCGCTATAACGGTTTTCGTGGGAGTTGTTCGTGGAACTCGCGAGAACGAGAAAGTTGTTAAATTAGAATACGAAGCATATGAAACTTTGGCGTATCAAATAATAGAAAAAATTGTTTATGAACAAAAGACTAAGCACAATTTAATCGACATCATTGTTGAACATAGAATAGGTGAAGTCCAAGTTGGTGAAGAAGTAATGTACGTGCTTGTAGCCTCAAAGCGCCGAAAGGAAGGCCGCGCAGCTCTGGCAGAAATTGTTGATCGAATAAAAATTGAGGTTCCTATTTGGAAAAAAGAGGTAACGGAAAAAAACATTTATTGGGTTGAAAACACGTGATTCTCAACCTGAATTTGCACTTGAACTTCTCTCTAACTCTATCTTCTCTTGGTAACCAGACTCAATGTAGGCTTCAACTGGGTCGACTGGTAATCCTTTTTCTAACCTTGCCATATGAACGATCGGTCTCACGTCCGTGAGATAAGCATCTAACAGTACTCTGTTTGCAAGTATAATTTCATTTTTCTCTTGAGATTCTTGGAGACGGGTTTCGTCAACAATCAACGCTTTAGCGTACGAAATCATTAGCGAATCTACAGAATGAAGCACGGCTTGGATTCTATTTTCTAATGCTGAGCATTGATCAATCATGTATGTCCAGTTCTTTTCTGGCACGGCGTTACCTATCACTTCACCAGTCACCAGTTCATGAAATATTCTGAAGAGCTGAACGTTAGGTTCAACAGCATGGTCGTCGTCAGCAGCGTAACGCGTGTTAAAATGGAGCCCTCCAGGCATCTTTGCCTCGATAAGTCTGGCTACTATATGTTCAACGTTGACTCCGAATGCATGATGACCAAGGTCTATTAGAACTCCAGCTCTATCTCCTAACCTTCTTGCCAGGTCTGAGGCAACACAATAATCCGAGATGACTGTGTGGTATGTTCCAGGTTCAAACAGCTTGTATTCAATAAGTAGGAGAACAGAGCTTGGCATACGCTGGTAAATTTCCAGCAGAGAGTTTCTCATGTTACGTTCAACCACACGCATGTTTACCTGCCCAGGATACAAAGATCCATCCGGAAACCAGAGAGTAAGTATTTTTGAACCATATTTAACCGCTATCTCTGCGCTAGTTAAGCTATGATTGATGAGTCGTCGTCTAACCTCTACATTGTTTGCAGATAAACTACCGAAATGTGTGCCTTCAAGAAAATACGTTGGATTCACAGCACCAATATCTAAACCAAGTTTCAATGCATAATCTTTCAGTTTTCTGAAAGAATCTACATTTATCTCGTCAAACCTAGCTTTATCAGGATCGTCCCAGCCTATGTGAATGTGAACTTTAGGAGTTGCTCCACTCAACTTATGCACGAAAGCAGCGTCATCAAACTTTTCATAAACGTTTCTTGCTGCGCCTGGAGCTAAATAACCGCTGAATCGTCCACCTCCAAAAGGTCCAAAAACCCATGAAGGCACCTCAACTGTGAACTGTTTAATTTTCTCCTTCACCACATCAATGTCAACATTTTTCTTTGCAAGGCTTCTTCCCAAAAGATCATACTTTACGTTTAAATCGGTTTCTAAATTCTCCCGCATTTTTCTTCACCTTTATAGAGATATTGATATCAAATAGTTATTTGTTTCGTACAAATAATATCCTTATAAAGTTAAAATTTAACTTAAGGTTGGAGGATAACGCAGGAGAATAAAACAAATGAGTTTATCCCAATCTGAAATTGAACGCTACAGTCGCCAAATATTGATTAATGGTTGGGGGATGGAAGGACAGAAAATGCTGAAAAACTCTGCGGTTGCAGTTATAGGCATCGGTGGCTTAGGATGTGCGAGTTCTGTTTATCTGGCATCTTTAGGTATTGGAAAACTTGTTCTTATCGACAAGGACAAGATAAACTCAAGTGACTTGAACCGTCAAATCTTATATTCTCAAAAAGATGTGGGACGCTTAAAAGTTGAGGTTGCTAAGGAAAAAATTGAGACTTTGAATCCAAATGTTGAGATAGCAACAGCACTGGAGGAGATTACAATCGACAACATTTCCAGAATAGTTGGTAAGGTAAATGTAGTTGTTGATGGATTGGACAATTGGAAGACAAGATTTGTTGTGAACGACTACTGTGTAAAAACCCGTACGCCACTCATTCATGCAGGCGTTTCCCAGTTCTATGGCCAAGTAACCACAATAATACCTCGAGAAGGACCGTGCTTAAGATGCATTTTCCCTACAGAACCACAGGAAACAAGGACAACTCCCATCTTTGGAGGCACCTCATCTGCCTTAGCCTCCCTCCAAGTCATAGAAGTAATCAAATACCTAACTAGAATTGGAACGCCGCTTGTAGGTAGAATGTTATTTCTCGACGGAGAAGAAATGACTGTAGAAATAGTTGAAATAGAAAAAAACCCGAACTGCCAAGTCTGCAGCATGATTTAAACATATTATGTTTACAGGCTTTTTTAGTGAAAACTAACGGCCATTCATAAATTCCTAACTGTTTCGTCAATAAGAAAATCTTTGCCGAACCAAACCAAAAAATCTCGGCGGCTTCTGAGGAATAAGCTATTAGATTCGACAAATCATCAAATTTTTTATATACTAGTGTATGCGTGGGATTTGTACTCACCGCAGGTGAAGAAATCACTCACGAAAATCTCTTTTTCTTTTTATAGTTACATAAAATCGAGCATCAATAGAGAATTGCATTGCAAAGGACGATTGAGATGATATTTCAGTGAGCTTGTGATTTCATTGAAGGAACGGTTCCAACGAGGATAAGAACTAAACATTACATGGCTTTGGCAGTCCCCTATCTGCTTGAAGTATTCGCGTTCGTTTACTTCTTCCAGCTAATTGTCCAGCTTGGGCTTCGCGTAGAATTGCCATAGGTATGTGCCTGCGCTTATATTTTCCATTATGGGTGCATAGTAGGGTTCTTGGTGAAGGCTACCTCCGAGATAGAGGCCACGGATTCAACAACAAAAGCCATGAAAGGCGACATTTTAAACCTTTCTAAATTAACTTATGGTTTAGTAGTTGTTGCATAAGGAACATTTTTAGGGTTGGATGGAAAGAGTTGTTTATATTTAAACAGAAATGAAGTAAATAGATCTTAAGTTTCCAGAAGTATTAGGATATATAGATTGGTAGCAATCATGATGTAATGTTTAATGTGAGACTTGAGCGATGAAACAAAAAAGTTTGGCAGTTAAATCAATTATTGTGTTTTTTATACTTGGCATATTTGTCTTTCTTGCATATATTTACTTTTTTGTTCCCATCAATGACTTGGTTCAGACTTTACAGAACAT
>CAZIFH010000198.1:0-3328 GCA_964539065.1 uncultured Candidatus Bathyarchaeia archaeon
AGGATATTTAACATAATAATCCTTGTATAGTATTTTTGTGTTCCTTCTGTTTCTTATTTTGTTTTTTCCTAGTAGTTTGAGCATAAAATCCAAAATTTTTTTGTTTTTTGAGAAAATTACGTGAGAACCCCCGTAATCAAAGGTAAAGCCAGCGTCTTGCAATGTTCTCATTAAACCGCCGCATTCTTTTTCCCTCTCTAAAACTTCAAAATCTAAACCTTTTTTGCTTAATAAGTAGCCTAAGGTCAGGCCGCTTAATCCACCGCCAAAGATAGCGATCTTCATAGACTTTCACTTTGAGCTTTAACATACATTTCGAGTAAGAATGGGTCTCAGCATGGGTTTTCACCATATTTACCTAGTGCACGATTCAGCTTTGAGCGAAACTTCTGAAGGTACAGTAGGGTCCATCTTTTAGCGAAATTATGGTGCCATTCATATTTCTTTGTTCCGAATGCAGAAATATGACCGCCAATAGTGTAAAATTCTATGGTTATTGGAATTCTATCTGGACGGTGTTTTAAGTAGTTCTTTATTGAGGCCATTACACGCACAAATATAAACCAGAAGGGAACACCGAACTTGTAATACTCCTTACCATATCCATATCCTCTTAGAAGGGACGGACGATATTCAGAATCAAAATTTAAACCTTTTTCCCACACTTGATCTATAAGACCTTGAGCGAAAGCACATGCCTTCATATATTCATCATCGCAGTAAGTTATTGCCCATCTATTTCCAAAATATTTTTTAAAGAAATTGGCTTCTGCTAGCATAGCGTTTCCCGGGCCTATTATTGGGTTGCCTTTTGATATCAAATCTAAGAGATATGTAGATGGTAGTGAAACATCGTTGTCAACTTTGAAAAAGTAGTTATATTTTTTATCGTTCCAATAGGCTGCCAAAGCGCGGTTGATGGAAACCCCAACTCTTACCGGCAATGGATATTCTTGTGGTACTTTCACTACGAAGTTGTTTGCAATTTCTATCCTTCTTGCTGAGACAACAATGATGTCTTGTTCGACGCCTTTTTGTCCCATAACGCTCTCATAACATTTTTGGTTGATGGTGTCTTTAGTCAGATAAAACGTTAAAATCTTGTATGTCATCTTCATCAGTCCTCTTTGATTATTAAACTGAAATTTGGCAAATTTTAGGTTGTCTCCATTTGGTATAGCGTTTTGCGTTCTTTTATGTCGGATAGGGTGTATCTGAGGATCTCGCCAGCGGTTTTAACTTTCGGGGCAGGCTTCACCGATAGGTCGAGGAAAGATTTAAGGACCTTCCTAGTCTTGTCTGGACTCTCTTCGGACCAGTCAGATTCGGTGAGCCAATTGTCTAGGGCAGACTGATCGTTGCGACCTATGAAAGTGTTGTTTATGCCGGTGACCGTCTTGTTCTTACAGGCAATGAGACCAGTCGAGTACCTAGCGAACTGCTTAAGTCGGGGTTTGCTGAATTCTCCTTCTACTCGCGGTAGAAAGTCTTCACCAATGCTGGGGTAACTGGAAATAGGCAACATATCTATCACCTAAAGATAGTGACGGCAGAGAAAAACTTAAAATTTGCCACAGTTAAACGTTTAATAATTCTTTGAAGTCTATTCTCTTTTGTTCAGCTAGTAACCCAATGTTAAGCCAGTTAATGCTTATCATGGATTGCTACTTTAAGTTTTCACTCATATTGCTTTAGCGCTTCAACTCTGAACGTGGAGGTTTAAAACATCTTTTTGCATATAACATGAAAACATCCTTAAGAAGTTCAACTTGTTCGACTTGGGTATGGTACTTTTTCTCTTTGAAATGCTTAATCAAGGCTCTTAAAGTGCTAATATCGTGAACCTCAATCACCCAATTGGGGATAATGAGCTCGTCGATTTTTAAGAGATGTTTTTCGCATCCTTCACAATCCACTTTTGCTATATCAATTTTTTCAGAGGCTTTCAGCACTTCTTTTATGGAAACACAAGGTAGTGTTATTTCATGTTTGCCTTCTTTAAGTCCAAAATCAATGCCTAAATCATCATAAGTGAATGTCAAGTAGCCGTTTTTGTCAGATACCGCATACGAGTTAATAATTACTTTTCTTTCGAGCTTGTTTGTTTTCACATTTTGTTTAATCGACTCCACGTTTTCTGGTATCGGCTCATAGGCGATAACCTTTTTGGCCCCCCACTTAAAAAACAAAATTAAACTGTCTCCAGTAAAAGCTCCTATATCTAATACTATAGTGCCGTTATAGTTGAAACGACGGTATAACTTATGTCCTTCACCGAGGACTCCTATCTTGTTTATACTAGGTGCTATAAACTTTAACACTCCATCGGTAAATAGTATATGACCTTCACGCGAGCAATAAAGGGCATACCATCCGCTATCCGCAAGTTTTACTATTGCCCTTATCTGGAGCCATGTTAATTCTTCGATAAAGCCCCATTTGAAAGATATTTTTGCTTTCTTCCTAGAAATGTAAGTACTCAAACATAATAGCGGATTTTTTGTGTAATTAAATACTTGACTAAGTGTGACTAGCCTCGTCTTTAATGCAAAAAACATTAGACCGTCAACCCACAGTTTATGTATGTTTCTAGCTTCTGTTTATTAGAATTTTCTGCTAAGTCTTAATTTGATGACCTTGTGATATACATCTAGCATTGTTTCGGCAATTCTGTTCCATGCGTATTCATTGGTAATTCTTTTGTAAATGTTCTCTCTCATTCTTTTTCTCAAATTCTCATTTTTCAATATGGCAATTATTGACATAGAAAGTGCTTCAACAGATCGCGGGTTAACAATCAAACCAGTCTCGCCATGCGATACAGCTTCGGGCAAGGATCCAACATTTGTCACTACCACGGGTTTTAGAAAGGCATAAGCTGTAAATAGTACCCCACTTTGAAAAGAGGAAATATATGGTAATACAACCACACTTGCCCTTTGAAATATTTTGCACAGCTCTTTGTCTGGTATATACTGATCATGAACCTCGAAAGATTCTGGGTTTCTAACCATGTTTCTGTAGGCATTAAACCCACGACCAGCTACTATAATTTTAAAGTTTTTTATTTTCCTAGAAATTAAAGGCTCAGCTTCTATCAAATATTCTGGTCCTTTATGAGGGGTCATTGTACCAAAGAATAACGCCGAATTTCCGTCCTCGGCTACAGGAGATTCTATAAGCTTAGTGTAGTGTATAAAGGCGCCAAAAGGAATAACGAAAATCCTAAGTTTTTTGTTTTTCCAATAGTATCTCATTTCTTTTTCTATAACTTTGCCCGCAACTATTATGGCATCTGCCATGTCCGCATGGATTTTCAGTATTAGCG
>CAZIFH010000199.1:0-11237 GCA_964539065.1 uncultured Candidatus Bathyarchaeia archaeon
TATTTCTTTAAGATTTTTTTCTTCTATAGCCTCCAGTTCAAACAGTCCAAAACCAAGATCAGCAACTTCAGAAGCAGCTTTCAATACGCCTCCGATTGGCGGAGGGTATCCATATTTCGCTATGGCATAAGCCCAGCAACAGCCTATCTTCAAAATGAGTGCCTCTACTATTTGTTGGCTTGAAAATATTAACAAATCATTGAAGAGTCTTTTATACAAGGAATATATTGAGTATATACACTAAATTGATTAATCATTTATCACAATTAAGATTCACGATATTAACAGCAATGAGGAGAGATTATGAAAATGGCAAATGAACCAAAGACAGTAGATGAACTTAGCGACAAATCCGAAGGAAGAGGGTTAACACCCCGAATGATGATTTTGCTTCCTATTTACACTGCTGTATCAATAATCATTGGATTATGGACTAACATGTTCGGCACCTGGTGGGTTTACAATGGCTGGTTTCCTATAGCGCCTTTTGTACTTTTATTGATTCTTAATCTCCTAGGTAAAATACATCCGAGTCTTCGACTTAATCCACATGAAATTGTACTACTATTGACTGCAGGATTAATATGGGGTGGTCCATGGTACTTTTTCGTTGGACAGCCTTACGTGATGTCTGTTATTCCATGGTATGGCCAGTTTTCACCAATTCAAGCTCTTAATAATGAACCGTGGAAAAGCGCAATATCACATTATTTACCAAGTTACTTTGCTCCAACAGATCCAAGTGCACTTCAAGCGATTCAGTATGGCGGAGCTTTTAATCTTTCAGCTTGGATGCCTTCATTTCTATTCTGGGCAGTATGGTCTCTTACATGGTTACTTTTCAGTTACTTCTGGACATACTTGTTATGGAAACCCTTGATTGTCACAGAAAAAATGCCATTTCCGAATGCTCAACCCACAATTGTAACAATGGATTATCTGACTGGCGATAAGCCGAAGCTGTTTAACCTGAAATTAACATCTACCAGAGTATTCTTAATAACCTTTGTAATTGGAGTTATCGCTGTTCTACCAAGTATTCTCCGTTTCCTTCAACCTGGTGCTGTTCCTTATGAGGAACTAAGATTGTTCACTTTAGATCTTACACCTTATACTATGAATATTTTACCTGGTGCAGCTACATACCTCATGTTCGACATGGTGCAGTTCGCTTTAAGCCTATTTGTTCCATTAGATGCACTGGCAACCATAATGTTGATCTATGTTGTCTTCTATATAATATATCCAGTTGTTGGTGTAAACACAGGCATTCTACCATACAGTCCCGGAGTTGAGAAAAATTCAGGATACTATGCACAAAGTGCTGGCATCTTTAAGTTCGGGAACATGGTAGTCTGGGGATTCACTCTAGGCATAGCAATCCGATATCTTTACAACTACCGTACCCACATAATTAACATTTTTAAGGCTACCTTTGGAGACAAGAGCGTTCAACAAGAAGAGCAAGGTCTGTCTCACAAACTTGTTGGAACGGGTATAATTTCTACGACACTGCTATTCGTTGGCATTCTGCTAGCTGTAGGCGTACCAATCGGAGTAGCACTAACAATGACTATCCTTTACATCTTCATACAGTTTACTTATATAGCCATTGCATCAATACTTTTTGTGGGAGAAACAGCTTCGAGTTCAACTAATTATCTAGCACCGCTATATAACGCTGGCGTAGTCACAGCAGGCTGGTCGCCCTCACCACCAAACCCATCCGTAGGCACCTTCATGACATTCTACATGTCTACAAGTATAGGTAACATTGCATTAGTTCCTGGAGGAGGAACAATGCCACAGAATGTTTTCAGCGCTTATAAACTAGCAGACCAAGTAAAAACACGTTTCAAGGATATCTTTTACGGCGTCGTCATTGTAGCTGTCACTATTGCTGTAGTGTCCACATTTACATTCGTTCCAATAACAATAAGCTATGGCGGGCTTTCTAAAACAGGAAACATCGGGTTCTTTGTCCTACCCAACCTGTATGGTAATTGGTATGCAAATACTGGAACCGCCGTTCCAGACGTGACAGAGTTTGCTGGCTACACAATTTCTGGTGCAATTGTCAGCCTTTTAATGTTCATAGCTCGTGCAAGGTTTACATGGTTCTTCTTAAACCCAATAGCATTCTTCCTATGTGCAGATGGAAACATCACAGTTCATTTTCTATCCTATGCTGTAGCATTCATAATAAAACTCGTCCTATTGAAGATTGGCGGTACACGTTTATTTGAAGGTCTAGGGGTCTCAGGGGTCGTGGGATATCTGATGGGTTACGGCACTGGTGCTTTCGTTATGAATCTAATCTACTTTGGAAATACAATAGTTCCAACGATGCTATCAAGAATGTAAATATCCCTCTTTTTTATTTATTAAATCAAAGTTTAACCACAGGATGATGACAATTGAATATTGATAGAATGCAATTGACGTGCATTTTAATTTGTCTTGCATTAATTTGTCTAGATCCTATTTTATCTGAAGAAAAGGCAATTTTTAAAGTTAACGGCATAAAGAATTATAATGAACAAGCCCAAGATCTAGATTTTAATAAAGTAATAGAATCTATAAATGCAAGCGCAATTTTTATCCATTCCGAAGTTTTGTCAAATTTCGGATCGAGAGTAACAGGATATTACGGCTCATGTCTCACAGCGGACTACATCAGAGATGTTTTCAACACTTATGGTTTAAATGTATCTACGCAGGAATATAACGTTATTGTCCCAATTGATCATGGTGCTTTAATCTCATTTCCTTCTCTCGCAAATAATCAAATTGTTGCGTACAACCTATGGCCAAACTACATTCAGACAAGTTTTACGCCACCTCAAGGTCTGGAAGGAAAATTAATATATGCAAGGTCAGGAAAATTAAGCGATTTCAACGGTCTAGAAGTTAAAGACAGTATTGTATTAATGGATTTTAACAGTAACGACAACTGGATCAACGCAATGAAACTTGGCGCCAAAGCCGTAATTTTCATAGCTCCGAACTCTACAGACTGGTTTGAAGCTTACGCAAAACTTTCTCGCGTACCAATATATTTTCCTAGACTATATGTATCAGCCAAAGACGGCGATGTCTTAATAAATTACTCTAAAATGGATATAATAGCTAATGTTAAGTCAGAAATGCGATTTGAAAATGTAACGGCAGAAAACATTATAGGAATTATTGAGGGCTCTGAATATCCTAATGAAATAATAATTATTGCCGCTCATTACGACACATGGTCAATTGTCCCTTATCTTGCTCCCGGAGCTGATGAAGCCACAAGTACCGCTACTTTATTAGAGATTGCTAATTTTTTTTCAATAAATAAGCCCAAGAGAACAGTTTGGCTTGTTGCGTTGTCCGGTCACTGGGAGGCTCTTGCAGGAGCCAGAGAGTTTATTGAGAAATACTATTACCATGGAGAGATTGCATCCGGTCTTAGGAAAGCTCTAGTGTTTTTGGGACTAGACTTTTCAACGGATAGCAAGAAGTCAGCCCTAATCTATGAAGGTAATTTCTACGGGTATAGTCCAGGTGGAGACTCGGTAAGAAATAAAATTTCTCGAATTGTTGGTTCACGAGTGTTTAAAACATATTTACCATTGATGAACAGCAGATTGAATAGAACATACGATAGTATTTTTGTCGACGGCATCACTGGTAGCTATTCTGTACCTAACGATAATTTCATGTTAGATTCTGAGCCTGCCGTTGCGTCGCGTGGAATAGGACTAACTATTCGTACATCTGAATGTTTCAGGAAGGATTGGGGCACTCCTCTCAGTGACAAAGAAAAAATCAATTTCGAAAATCTAAAACCTCAGGTGGAAATTGCTAGTAGCCTCGCATATGCTTTAGCCAATGACGACGAACTCTCAGTTGATTGGAACGAAGTTAGCCCCGTAAGAACATTTTGGCTAGGTCCAGGTTCACTTTACTCCGAATTAATTGGTTTCTTAAGCATTCAAGGAAAAGTATTAATATACAATCAATCAAGAGGTTGGTATAATGTAGTTCCCAACCTAATGGTTGTTGTAACCCGATATCCATATTCGGAAAATCCGTTTACGAACATTATTACTTTTGCTAATGAAAAAGGCGAATACCGAGTTAACGGTCTTTTATATGGCCCTGGAATTGAACCAGGTTCTCAGAGTAGGCAGGTTGTAAGTCTAGCAAATTTAAAACCATACGGTCCTCGAACTGGACGCTATTATGTTGAGGCATTTGGAATAAATTCAACAACTGGACAAATTGAGTACGCGCCAGATTTTGGTCGCAACGGGATTCCTGTAATTTCCTTTGGCATAGACGCGACCGAACATCCTAGTAACTCGTTGACTGTTGTTTTTAAAGCATCAAGTATAACGGTATTCGATCTTCTTCAAATGGACACTATGAGTTCGCTTGCGATTATGGATCCCCGATATGTTAATAGGGCTTGGCATGTAGGTACATCCTACAATTTCTATGTTTATGATTTTTACACCCAAAGCGAATTCGTTAGTTACAGCCATATAATATTACCCCAAGAAAAAGTTAGCATGTTCTTTGTTCCGCAAGATTCTCGTTATTTTATTATCTACAAATATGGAGAACTACAAACAATATGTGGTCTTCTTATTAATTATGACCCGCAAAACCCATATGAATTAGGATATTCTACCAAAGATAACAACTTATTATCGTTTATATATCCATTGGATTTTTACAATGTGGCATTAAGTCGATATCAAGTACTGAATGAATCGTCAATACGGGATCTTAATATTGAAAGATATTTTTCGGAGACATCGGACTATATCACCAAATACAATGCCTGCTTAAAGAACAAGACGTATGATAGAGCTTTCGAATATGAATTGGCTGCATGGATTTTGGCCGCAAAGACATATAAACAAACAATGGACTTGATAAACGATACATCCTACACGGGCACAATCCTCTTTTCATTGTTAATACCATTTTCTCTTATTTTAGAGAGGCTCCTCTCAAAATCCTCTGGTTTACGAAGACTTTTCAATACAATCGTGTCGTTCGTAATACCATTAATCCTTCTTTATTTCTTACATCCAGGATTCAGACTTGCAGCTAATGTTTACATAGGAACTATAGGTCTAGTTCTAATGGCCTTCTTCATTTTTATTTTTATTATCATGTTTAACCAACTTGCGCAATTAGCAAAGAAGATTCAAGAAAAAATAATTGGATACCACGAGTTTGAAAGAGGTAGAATTGCAACAATATCATTTTCAGTTCCACTTGCTATCGAAAATCTAAAAAAACGTAAACTCAGAACATCGCTTATTTGTGTAACAATAGTTCTAATTACGTTCAGTTTAATTTCTCTAACTTCAATATCGATTTTTGGAGAAATCTATATTTCAAAAACATCTGGATCCACTTCATATGATGGGATTTTGTTAAAAAGATTTTACTCGGAACCAGAAAACTTTCTAAGTCCAAGAATTTTGGATTATATTCGAGGCATCGTAGGTCAGGGTGTTACAATAATACCAAGACTATGGTATTATCCCCAGGCTATACGCAACCACGTATCAGCTAATATTTATTCAAGCTCAGCGCAAGTTGAAGTTAGTGCCATTTTAGGATTAACAAAGCACGAATCGCTTATCAATCCAGCACTTTTGGATATGTTAGGTCGTTGGTTTGAAGATGGCGATTTTGAGGTATGTATACTTTCAAGATCATTAAGTCAATCTCTAAAGGTTGATGTTGGAGATAATTTAAATATAGAAGGGTTTAATCTTACCGTAATAGGCATTATTAAAGATGAAACAGTAAATTCGTTTTTAGATTTGGATCAAAGACGAATATTGCCACTTGATCCAGACGCTATGACAGCCACAAGTTTTCAAAGCCTAGTTAATCTTCAAGTCGACCTTTCTGCCCAATCAGTACTTTTTGTACCTTACGACTTCGCTCTAAAGATTGGAGGTGCATTATCATCTATAACATTAAAAGTTGATGATCAAAATAGAATTTTAGACATTGCAAATAACCTTGCAATGAACTTAAATGTTTTTGTTTATGCGTCTATTAATGGAACTATCTATCAGACTTCCAGAACAGTAACTTCAAGAAGCATGGGACTACAGTTCTTTTTGATTCCCTTAATATTAGGTAGCGCCGTTATTTTAAACAGTATGTTAGGCGCTATCACTGAACGTCTAAAAGAAATTAAAACATTCAATTCTCTTGGTCTTAGCCCAACAGGAATTACATTGTTTTTCTTTTCTGAGGCAATTACTTACTCAATCATTGGAGCAGTGCTTGGATATTTGATTGGCATCTTCGTTAACTTGATTCTATCAAAACAAAATACTAATATGATCTTAAATTACTCATCAACTTCCTCGCTTATGGCCGTGGCGTTCGCCATTGCTACTCCATTGATTTCAACTGTTTATCCAGCATACATATCATCTAAAATAATGACACCTTTAAAGGAAAGAAAATGGAAAATAGTGAACAAGCCAAAGGGCAATTATTGGGAAGTTCCTCTTCCATTCAGCATTTCAGAGATTTCAGAGGCAAGAAATATTTTAGGGTTTATGTCAGAATATTTACAAGCTCACACGGTTGAGACGCCTGCAGGCTTTATTGTGCAAGACATAATTTCAAAAGATGCTTTAAGGTTAGTATTTCTTGTTTCTCTTCCACCTTACGAATTGGGAATTCTTCAGAAAACAACATTATTTGTTGTTTCTGAGAAAGAGGACAAACATAACTTTATTCTAAGTTTAGAGTTGTTGCAGGGAGACAGGGACATGTGGATTCGTAGTAACTATAAGTTCATTGACGCGATACGAAAACAACTTTTAATTTGGAGATCACTTAAGCCTCATGAGAGAGAAAGATACGACACTTGATTTTTGGGACTCTTAGATAATTTAACGTCTATAGAACACGGAATATAAGAACAAAAGATTAAATAAACAAAAAAGGCAACATAAGACGAAACGTGACAAAAAATGGAAAAATCCGAACACCCCTCATCAACTAACAGTCAAAAAGGCGAACTTAAAGAGGGTTTAACCTGGAGATCAATTTTGGCATTGATTTTCGCGTCCGTTTTTATTTTACCCATTTCCATATACATGAATTATGTTGCTGGAGTTGGAATAGGAGGATCAGCTGTCTATATCGTAACTCTTTTATTTACCGAATTATCAAACATGTTCGGCGCCAGATTAACTAAACAAGAAGTTTTTATTATTTTCATGATTGTTGGCACAGCTGCTATTATTGATCCTTTTTCAAATTATGTATACAGAGGATATTTTTTGACTTCTCCACTTGGTCGACTATTTATTGATCCCCTAACCCAGTCTCCTTTATCTGATGTAATGCCTATCTGGTGGGCTCCACCTGCAACATCATCTGTTTGGATATCCAGAACTTTTATTTCTTCTGAATGGATCATTCCTATATCTATAAATCTAATACATGGGTTTGCGCTTGCTTTTTCTCAACAAATTGCTATGACTTTCATATGTGCCCATCTTTACATTGAAGAGGAAAAACTGGCTTTTCCATTGGCACCAATAAGTTCAGAAATGATAATAGCACTTACTGAAAGGGAAAAAGAAAAACTTCGAGTTTTCATGTTAAGCGCTTTTTTAGGCACCGTTTATGGCGCTATTTTATATGTTGGACCAATAGTTTTGCCATTTATTCCTCGCATGATTCCGGTGCCTTGGTTTGATTTTACTGCAGGAACCTATGGAATTGAAAAAATTCTTCCTGGCGCTCTTTTTGGATTAGCTTCAGACTTAATACCATATTTGACTGGCTTTCTATTACCATTGAATATTGCAGTCTATATGGTCATTGGGTCACTATCAATCTGGGTCTTTGGTAATTGGATAACGCGTACAGTATTAAGCTCATATTTTCCATCTTGGACGGATGAATGGGTTCAAGGTATGACTATGTCACTTGTATATCAGAGATCCTTCATTAATGTCTGGATAGCTCCTTTCATTGGTTTTGGCTTAGCTGTCGCTGCTTTAACAATCACTAAACATCATCGAGCAATCATTAATGCACTAAGAAGCTTAGTCAATATTTCCTCTTCACCTGAGATTTTTCAAAAGCGCGGAATTCTTCCACTCAAAATTATTTTAATCCTCTTCCTTGTCGGGGCCTTAGGATCTGTTGCTTTAGTTTATTTTTTGATACCTGATTTTCCTATATGGGTATCATTAGTTATTGCTTTTCTGATTGGCCCCGTGTATGCCTTGATTTCAGCGCGAAGTGTAGGAGAAACGGGGTTTGGCATTACAATCCCATACATATGGGAGGGTACAATATTGTTAACTGGATATAGAGGTATTGGCCCTTGGTTGATAAGCCCAGTATTTGAAGGTGGAGCTACTGCAAACTTTACCCAAACCATAAAAATAGCCTATTTAACTGAGACCAAGCCAATAAGTTTCTTTAAGGCATACGTGATATCAATAGTTGTTAGCTCCATACTAAGTTTCATCTTCGTGTCATTCTTCTGGAAATTGGCTCCGATACCATCTTCTGCCTATCCTTGGACCTTGGTTCAATGGCCAGTAAATGTACTAACGTCGGGAATGTGGTGGACTAAGAAAATTACTTTTCAAACAGATAGCATAATTATATCATTCATAATCATGGTAATCATTGGGGTTCTGGGAGAAACTCTTGTGCGATACACTTCTATACCTTTTTCGCTTGTTGCTTTAGTTGCTGGAACTGGTCAATTACCATACATTGCAGTTCCTATCTTCATTGGATCTATGATAGGAAAGTATATAATTCAACGTATTTTAGGTAAGGAAAAATGGAATAACTATAGATATATATTATTTGCAGGTGTAGCAGCAGGAGAAGGACTGTCCATTGCAATTTCTGTTGCTGTTGTAATGCTTACCAAAACCGCTTGGACAGGAATTTTCTAAAAATTATAATGTAAAGACCTGATACGAAATGTTATAATTTATTATAATTTCTATGGATTATACATAATATATGAACAAAAGAAATTAATACCGAATCTTTGCTACTCACAATCATATTATAAAAGGTGGAAAAATATTATCTACCCGGAAAACCGTTTACATAATAAGTTTCTACACATACTTCATAACTATGAGGCAATCTTACGTTGGTTGGATTATTTTCATCCAATGGACCATTTGTATTGGGGAGGGCTTGAGGTCGCAGTCTTTACCAAGTATGGGCTTCTCAAACTTACTAATGCTAAAGAAAGAATGGAATCAGTTCAGGCGCTAACAGAAAGTAATTATGGAGATAAAAAATCGCAATTCAATAGAGTTCTTCAAGAGTTATTACCTAATATTGAGAAAACCGTTAAGATGCTTAGAGACATATGTCCGTCTGAGGTTTTAGGTTTCATTGAATTGACTTTGGATAATGAAGGGCTGCATTCTCAAACAACAATTCTTCAAATATATGCCCAGCAACATCCTGTCATAATTTCTGTTAAAAATAACTTAAACGATTATATTATTGCCAAAATAGGGATTAAAGCAGACAACATAATCTGGGAAGAATCTACATGCTTAGAAAAAGGCTTACCAAATTTGTTTTTTTTGAAAATTCCAAGCAATAAGAACCTTAAGAATCTAGTGGTTTTCATTATTTATGGAGAAAAATATTATTCAGCTAACGTTAAGATAAACCAAGTATTAACTGGTCATGTACGATTCGAGATTTTTGATAATGAAACAAAAAGAATTGTGCCAGCTCGCGTAAGACTGCATGATAACCGGGGAAACTATTTTTTTCCAACAGAACAGCAAATACTTTTAGATACAGGCACACTTTACCGTCCTATGTGGTTCTATACAAATGGGATTTTTGAGATGGATGTTCCTTTGGATGGAAGCATCTCTTTAGATGTTTCAAAAGGATTTGAGTATCAACATAAGACCTTAAAGATATGCTATGAAAACGTACGCCATGGCACTCTTCGTGTTCCATTAAGGCGTTGGATAAATATGCCAAAAATAGGTTGGTATGCCGGAGAAGTGCACTTACATTCTAACATGCTCCCTCAACTAAGCGACACATCTGGCTGGGAAATTCTACCAGAAGCTGAAGGATTAAAATTGGCTTTTATTGAAACATGGAACTGTCATGGACAAGTATTTACTGATGAGTATCCTGTTGGCGAAGTTAGTCATAAATCGCATGGCAACTACAAAATTTTCTTTTGCGAGGAATTCCGTAATAACGTTTATGGTCATCTATGTTTGCTCAATATAAAGAAGATTGTTCCTCCAATTAGCACTGGCATTTTAGGAGGAAAGGGTCAGCCAGATTACCCGCCTAATGCACAGATATGTGATGAAGCACACAATCAAGGAGGAATCGTTATAGCTCATTCTGGGTTTAAACAAGTATTTGAACCTGAGGTTCCTAAACATTCTAATCCTGGAAGTTTTGAGACACCAATAGATTTAGCATTAGGAAAAATTGATCTTTTGGAAGTTAACAGCCTTGAAACAACAGATGAGTGGTACATGGCATTAAACTGTGGTTTCAGGGTTCCAGCTGCTACGGGACCTGACTTTTTTCTATCTGATTGCAGACGAGTTTATGTATACACTGGTAAAAAGTTTGGCACCGAACTTTGGCTTCAAAACCTGAAGAAGGGAAAAAGCTTTATCACAAATGGCCCAATACTTTTTTTAACGGTGAACAGTAAAAAACCCGGCTCTGTTATTAGGACAAAGAAAGGAAAAAGTGTAAAAATTAATTGTTTAGCCAAGAATTATGCAGCCTCCATAGAATGTTTGGAAATAATTTTCAACGGGAAAAAAATAAAATCAATAGAAAATATAATAAAAAACGAGTCTTTGAACCTTAGTTTTGAATTATCTGTGAAGGAGTCAGGATGGATAGCTGCGCTTTGTTATTCTGCGGATAAAAGTTATTGGGCGCACACAAACCCTATATATCTAGAGGTTTCTGGTGAGCAATTTGCTGTCAAAAAGGATTTGCAAAAAATGCTTGAAATCATCAATAAACTTAGGCGATGGGTTGATACGCAGGCTATATTTGAAAACGAAATACAGAAAGCAGAGGTTTTAGAACTTTGTAATAAAGGCATTGAATATTACAAGAAACGCATTAATGACCTTTCTGCCTCAAAAAATGAAGAAAATTTTGAGGCATCAACATTTCAATGTTGATTTTTAACTGAAAGT
>CAZIFH010000200.1:0-10182 GCA_964539065.1 uncultured Candidatus Bathyarchaeia archaeon
CCTAATTAGGCAATCCTCATTTTTTGCTACTAGCCCTTTATCGCAGTATTTATTCCTCTTTATGTTTTCTGTGTCTTGTTTCCGATTTGTTGCGTAGTTTAGGTAATAAATATGACAATGTGAATGCTACGAGAAACATGGATGCGACGAACAATGTCATAATGCCAAGAATAAGGTTTCCAGTTAAGACATATCCATAAGCGATTATGCCTAAAGATATTATGCCTGAAACAAATTCCGAAGCCTTCTTAAACATACTTTCGCTCTTGACATAGGACGTTAAAAAAACTGAGACACTTGCAAATGCTAAAGACACGCCGACAATCATTATAACAATATTTTCTGAGAAAAAACCGTCTAAAAACATTAGAAAACCCAGAATTCCCATACAAAGTATGCCCATCTTCCCCCTCCAATCTACCAAAGTTATCTCACCATCGAAATATGGTTACTTAAAATTTAAACATATTAAGTTTTTGCGTGTAGAGCTTCATTTTAAATATCTTTCCTTTCATAACTATAAATAAGTGCTTTCGTTGTTCAGAAACCTTGTGTGGGAAGGAATAATTTAGGTAATGCAAGAAAAGGAAAGTACATGTCGATGAACCAAAAGTATGACGTTAAGATAATTTCCATTAATAAAAAAAATGAGCTAATGACTCAGTATTACGCGCGTCTTCTTTACGAAGAAAGAGCTGACATTTACGGATGTTGCATTAAGCTTTTGACCGATGTAAAATACGTAAAGGAACGTTGGGAAGAAAATTTCTACCCAATGTCTGCTCACGTTCGCTCTCATGGAAGAATGGTTGTAACCAAAGAAGACAGCATGGAACAACGTGTACTCTATGACCCTCTCTCAAAAACAGCCTTCTTAACTAATATAGACTACTACGGTTGGGTTAAATCCATAGCTTTAAGCATCGCCGGCGACATTCTGGAGGACGAACATAACATAAACTCTGTTCACGGCGCCTGCGTAGACATAGATGGGTATGGAACATGCCTGATTGCGCCTTCTGGAACGGGAAAAACAACACACACCTATGGTCTTCTCAGACTCAAAGGTGTCCGCGTCGTTTCGGATGACTGGTTTTTCGTCCGTTTTATGGCGGATCAAAACGTGGCGTTCAGTTCTGAGAAAAACTTCTACATTCAAGCTGATATAGCGGAGAGTTGGGGAGAATACAAGAAGATTGTGGAGAAAGCCGAGTTTGACGACAAGGGCAGAGCCATAGTGGATGTAAGGTGGATTGTCGGAAAAGGTAAGATACTGCCCCTTACAACTTTGAAAACAGCTATTCTACTGAAACGTGATCCACATGATGAAACAGTATTAAGGAAATTAAAGCCTGACAAAGCGACTCATTACATAGAAACAGCCAGTTTCTGTAACCCTCATCTGTTAGTTAAAGATGCACGTAAAAATAGACTTCGAAAAACGTTTTTCAAAGGATTCTTTAGCCATCTTGAAACTTATCTCGTAAACACGACGTTGCCACCAAGAGAAACCCACAAAATAATAAAAGAAGAAATCCTAAAAATGTAGGAAACTGATCTGCCGCATTCAGTTTCTAATCAGTTCAACATTCTCAGATGTCGAAATTGAAAAAGCCTAAGCTTCAGGTTTGGCTATGAAGTATTTCTAGTATTCAATGCAATTTTCAATCGTATAACCGTGAAAAACGGTTGTTGAAGTATCCATCATTTTCAGCCGATTTTCTCGGGTCTCTTCTAAGCGTGACACCCTCCATTCTTGCAGCTCGTCCTTTGCGTAACTGTAATCATACTACAGTTTACGGTTTCTGCCTTGCCAACGGAAATAGGCAACTCAGCTGTTAAATGCATCTCTGGATTTTCACTTTGTAAGCGAAAGTTAGGAAGGTTAATGATTCTCTAAAAATTTGTTTCCATTATTGAATGAAAAACGAACTGCTTAATAAGAAGCTTGTAATTGTAGGTTGAGGCAAGCAAACCCTGTGGCTAAAGCAATGGATAATTAACTGATGCGGCAACATCGGAGAAAAATATATGAGCGTTGTAATTGTTACGTCTATTTTAGGGATTGTCGCTATTCTTTTTTCAATCTGCTTAGTCTGGAACGTCGTTCGTAAAGAAAAAGGCACTTCTGAAATGATTAAAATTCATGATGCAATAAAAGAAGGAGCAATAGCTTTTCTTAAAAGACAATACAAAACAATTTTCGTATTTATCACGGCCATAACCGCCGTCGTAGACGTCATCTTTGGCTTATTAGCTGCAGTGTCATTCGCTACAGGCGCCGTCTTATCTGCATTGGCAAGTTACCTAGGCATGCTTATCGCCATTCATTCTAACATACGAACTGCACAAAGCGCCAGAAAAGGCCTAAACGAAGCCTTAACAACCGCCTACTATGGTGGCACAGCAATAGGTATACTTCTTACAGGATTAGGTCTGCTGAGTGTTGGATTACTTTACCAAGCAGGCGATGGGCAACCATCACAAATTGTGGCAATCATTTTCGGCGCCTCTTTGACTGCTTTGTTTGGACGAATAGGTGGAGGGGTTTACGCTAAAGCCGCAGATATGGGAGCTGACCTTGTTGGAAAACTGGAAATTCATGTACCTGAAGATGATCCATACAACCCTGCGGTAATTGCGGACCAAGTAGGCGACAATGTAGGTGACATAGCAGGCACAGGTTCAGATGTCTATCAATCATATGTAAGTGCTCTTGTTTCAGCCATGATAATTGGGCTTTCATCTGGTAAAGGCTATGCTGGACTTTACTATCCTGTTGCTGTGTTAGCCGCTGGACTTGTTTCCTCTATTATGGCAACTTTTATCATAAGGCTTCAGGCAAAAAACGCACGGTCAGCTATAAATCGGGTAATGTATTTTTCTGCAGCGCTTGTTAGTGTAAGCTCAAGCATTATATCTTGGGTTCTTTTTGGCAATTTCATAGTTTTTTACGCTGTGCTTACTGGCATTTTAACCGTGATTCTTTGGGCATCACTAACTGAACACTTTACGTCTGTATGTAGATCGCCAGTTAAGATGATTGCAAGATCAGCACAAACAGGGCCAGCCACCAATATTCTGGCTGGGTTTTCCATTGGTTTAGAAAGCACAGCTTTTCCGACGTTAATTCTTTGCAGTGTGGTTTTTGTGGCATTCTATCTTTGTGGAGTCTACGGTGTTGTAATGGTTACTATTGGGTTCCTATCCGTTGCTGCCACTTTGATATCGATGTCTGGCTATGGCCCAATTGTTGACAATGCAGGCGGAATCATCGAAATGTCAGGCGTCAACTCTGAATCAAAAAATGTGACTGAAGAGTTAGATGCTGTGGGTAATACGAACAAAGCGATCTGCAAAGGCTATGCTGTCGGCACTTCAGTTTTAGCGCAGATTGTAATGTTACTTGCGTACATTGACCAAATTCACATATCCTCATTGAACGTCATAAAACCTCAAGTCATAATTGGTCTTCTCATTGGCAGCATGATATCATTTGTTTTCGGCTCTCTCATGATAAGGGCTGTTGGAAAAGCTGCTTTTCTCATGATAAGAGAAGTGAGGCGACAGTTCAATGAAATCCCAGGGTTGCGCGAGAAAAAGGCAAAACCAGACTACGCTTATTGCGTTGATATAAGCACAAAGAAGGCTCTGAAAGGGTTGCTGGCTCCAAGCCTTATTTCCATAATCGTGCCTCTAACAGTTGGTTTTATGTTAGGCAGTGAAGCCTACGTAGGCTTCATTATGGGCAACCTTGTCAGCGTGCTTCTTTTAGCTCTGGTCTTCACGAATAGTGGTACAGCATGGGACAACGCTAAAAAACTAATTGAAAGCGAGTTTGTCCAAAGAGGAGGACCTACACATACAGCCGCGGTTATTGGTGACACTGTGGGTGACTCACTTAAAGATGCGGTTGGTCCGTCCCTCGATATCCTAATTAATATTATAGGCGGAATCGGTCTTCTGTTTGCTCCGTGGTTTGTTGCATACGCGATTTTTGCGTAAGTCATTCTTTCACAAGTTTACCGTTACTGAAATTATGCGTCTTCAGCATCCATCCAAACGAGATTTCCGAAAACAAAACGGGTGTCTGGATTTTAACCAAATGTCCCGAAGGCCCAAATCTCGGAGCCTAAACCAAGCTATAGCCGACAGCCACTTTGCACTTTGTATTTTATTAGGTTACGAAATCTGAGCAAAACATATAACTTTTCAGTAAACTGAAATCAAATATTAATTAATGTCTACTCCTTTCAGAATATGAGATGATTATCCAATTATTTAAGGAGATGTTTTCAGTGGCCGATAATAACACAAGTAAAATCTTCTTTAAAGACAAAACTTTATACGTGTTCAACGGCGTCTACGAACCAGCAGAGGACACATTTCTGATTGCCGAAAACTTGGAAGTTCACGTTGGCGAGGAAGTTCTAGACGTAGGCACAGGATGTGGAATACTTTCTGTCCTTTCAGCCCAAAAAGCTGCGACGGTTGTCGCATTAGACATAAACCCCAACGCTGTGAAATGTACAAAATTTAACGCTAATATTAATGGAGTATCAGATAAGGTGGAAGTGATAAGAGGAAGTCTTTTTGAACCGTTAAGAAGGGGGGATCTGTTCGACGTAATCATCTTTAATGCGCCGTATCTGCCAACTGAAGAAAAGCCCAACAGCTGGATTAACTATGCATGGGATGGTGGGAATAAAGGCCGAGAGACCATCGACCAATTTTTGGCTCATGCAGCAGATCACCTGAAGCCTGAAGGTCGTATGTTTATTGTTCAATCAACACTTTCCGATGTTGAGCAGACCTTGAAAAAAATGCGGAAACAAGGCTTCGACGCATGTGTAATAGCAGAACAGAAAGCTGAATTTGAAACTATAACCTTGATACAGGCAAAAAGGTGCGGGAAATCTTAATTTTAAATCATTAAGATCTCTGAATAATTAGCCTTATATTTGGTTTCAACTTTTTTGTCTACTTATTTCTTAGACTGCAAGCAGTGACTTTTAACGTTTCTAATAAAGAGTTGCGTCAATTAACTCTTAAAAATGCAGGATCCTCTTCAACCGTCTTCTTAAATTGTGTCTAGAATTCGCTGCGTGTAAGACTCCTTTCTGGATAATGAGGATTCCAGAAAGAACCGCAAGTGTAGATGCATAGCTTAAAAAATAAGGAACGTTCTAGGTTGACGGTTCAGGCTCTATTATGACGGCGGTTCCAGAAGCTGAAATGATAATTATTCCCTGAAGATCTGATGATTCCATATCCAAGCCAATCACGGCGTTTGCTCCCATCTGTCGAGCTTGCTCTTTCACTCGCTGTAAAGCTTCAGATTTCGCTTTCTCAATTTCATACGTGAAGGCTGAAACTTCACCTCCTACCATAGATTGAATTCCTGCCACAAATTTTCCTCCTACACCTCTGGTTCTAGCACTCATGCCTGTAACTATTCCGAGTACCCTACTTATGCGGTAGCCTGGAACAGTGGGGGTGGTTACAACGAAAACTTCAGCTAAATAAGGAGGCGTCAAGTGAGGGTGGGGTGGAGGTGCAACTGGTTGAGGTTGAGCGGTAACCAAGGCTCCACAGTTCGTGCAGAACTTTGAACCTTCAGTAAGTTGTGCCCCACATTTTTGGCAAAAAGACATTTGTTTTCCCAGAAATATTTTTTCTTTCATCGTATATATAGTTTTTTAGATGTCAAGGATGAATTTTACAATCACCTTTCCAGGAGATTCCTTAAGTTCCATGCGATGATAAGTCACAGCTTTCACTCCTACCTTTTGCTTGTGTCTAACAGCATCGTAGGGTTCGCCGTAAACTTTTGCGTAAAGTCTAAAATCTAAGGGTGTCTGCTGTATCTTTTCTATCTTGAATTTTGATAGGAGCAAGTTTTCTACTTCGAAAGTTACAAGTAGCTTTTCAAGCCAATCGTAGAATAAAGACTGCTTATCTGAACCCTTTGCTTCCAAGGTTCTTTGATGCAACGGTTTTACGTCTTTAGTATTTGTCATAGTTTCGAACATCGCCAAAGCAGCGTTTTCAAAGGCCGTAGCTAAATCTTTGCCGTAAGCAGCTATGTATACGTCTGCAGTGTGTTCAAGAAACTCGAATGTCTTTATCTTAGGCATGTTCTATGCTCCTGATCAATATCTAAATTCGTTCGGCAACTGCTGATTTAATCAAAGATGAACCGTTTCTCTATGTTGTCAAGACAATGTTTATGTATGGAACCCTTAATAAAAATGAATGTTAAGCATCAAAAAAACAATGTGAGGAGATATTGAAATGTCTGACGTTTTGTTAATCTACGACTCTAAATCTGGAAATACTGAGAAAGTTGCTCGGCTTGTTGCTGAGGGTGTAAAACAAGTTGAAAACGTCAATTGTGTTCTCAGAAAGGTTGATGAAGCCTCGTTAGACGATCTTTTGAAGGCAGATGGAATAATTATCGGTTCACCCACTTATTACGGGACAATGAGCGGCAAGATAAAGACGTTTTTAGATAATAGTTTTGAAATTCACGGCAGACTTGAGGGAAAGGTGGGAGCTGCTTTCACTAGTTCAGGTGGAACGGCTTCAGGAGCAGAAACAACAATACTTTCGATACTGCAAGCCTTGCTAATCCACGGAATGGTTATTCAAGGGACCCACCACGCTCAGCATTATGGTCTGGCAATAGTTGGAGCCCCGAAAGAAAAAGATCAAACTGCATGTAGAGAGTTCGGAACGAGAATAGCACAACTGACAGCCAAAATTGCTGGAAAATGATGAATTGAAAATTTTTGCTCAGAAATTCATGAATTGATTTGACATTTATTTAGATATTTAGCTGAATTTTCGTGCATCAAAAATTTAGATCGACTAGAACACCACAAAAACTTTTACACATCTTCAAGAATATTATTAACAACTAAGTAGCATGAACGAAACTTAATTTGGAATTGGGATTATCATGAAAGCCGTCGTTTTAGCAGCTGGAGAGGGACAAAGGCTGCGTCCTCTTACATTCACGCGTCCAAAGCATATGATTCAGATTGCTGGGAAACCGCTTCTCGAGCATCTGCTAGCTTCATTGAAAGATGTTGGTTTTAAAGAAATCGTGATGATTGTCAACTATAAAGCTGAAAAAATTAAAGAGTATTTCAGAGACGGCGCAAAGTTCGGTTTGAAAATCGAGTATGTTCACCAAAAAAAGGTTAAAGGGACAGCTCACGCCTTTGGCATGGCTGAGGACAAGGTAAACGGCGACTTCTTAGCTGTTTACGGTGACTTGCTGATTTCTCCAAATGCTGTTGAGGTCGCTCTTAAATTGCATGAAACAGAAAAACCAGTTGTCACTTTAACTGCTCTTTACGTAGAAAAACCTGAACAATACGGTGTCTTAATAACAGATGGTGTTAAAGTGACTGAACTTGTGGAGAAGCCCTCTGCAAAGTTAGCAGCTGGAAAGCCGATTAATGCAGGAATCTATGTATTCTCAAAAGAAATTTTTGAAGCCATAAGACAAACCAAAAACTCGCCAAGAGGCGAACAAGAGATAACTGACTCAATTCAGACGCTCATCAAGGCAGGCAGAAAAGTAGTTTCAGCTAAAATCTCAAGTGGAGAATGGAGAGATGTTGGAACACCGTGGGACCTTATCGAAGCAAATAGTTGCGTGCTTGCGAAGATTAAGCCTGCGATATTAGGCGAAGTTGAGGAAAACGTCTATTTTAAACGCTCCGTGTTTGTTGCTGAAGGCGCAAGAATACGTTCAGGCACCTATATTGAGGGGCCAGCGTACATTGGAGAAGGTAGCGACGTTGGACCAAACTGCTACATCAGACCGTACAGTAGCTTAGGAAGAAACGTGAGGGTTGGAAATGCATGTGAAATTAAAAACTCCATAATAATGGACAGAACGCACGTTGCGCATCTCTCGTACGTTGGTGACAGCGTTATTGGGGAGGACTGTAACCTTGGTGCAGGAACAATCACTGCGAACCTTCGCTTGGATTGTAAGCCAGTCAAGATGATGGTTAAGGAGAAGCTTGTTGATACTGGAAGAGAGAAACTCGGCGTCATTATAGGCGACAATGTGAAGACTGGGATTGGAACGTTACTGATGCCTGGCGTTAAGATTGGATATAACAGCTGGATCGGTCCAAACGTGGTTGTTAGTCGAGACGTACCATCCGACACGCTGTTGCTTATTGAACAGAAGTTAAGCCAGAAAAATCTTTAGGTTTCTTGTTTCCGAAAATAGGGAAAGGTAATAAGGCTGATCGCCAGAAAATACATCTGGCTTGATGGATATGTCTGTGGCTGAAAGAAGATACGTTAATGAAGTTGTGTCGCTTGTAGACAGAAACATTATTGTAGTTACAACTGACAACAAAAAATATTCTGGAACACTGCTTGGCGTTAACCCTGAGAACCTTAGCTTAGTTCTAGGCAACGTGAAAGATCCAGAAGGTAACGCAATCCCAAAAATTGTGATAAGCGGGGGCTTGGTTGCGCAGATTCTCTCCATTGAAAAAACCTTTGATCTTGCAGGACTAGCTGAAAGGCTCGAACGAGTCTTTCCGAGAATGGTTAAACTCTACGAAAAAGAAGGGTTCATTTGGATAATGGACCGAGTGAAAGTAACAGAACATGGTGTCATAGAAGGTTCAGGTCCAGCGGCGGAAAGAGTGCAGAAAGTTTACACGCAGTTTGTAAGTGAAGCAAAGGGAGAGTAAACGAGAGAAACATAGAGAAAAAACATATTTACCTAACTCTCACTATCTTGTTTTTATTTTATGAAAACAAAGATTTTTATAATAAAAAATTAGAAAAGATAGATAATCGATCTTATTGCAGTTTATTTGAAACCTTCTAGATATTTTGCTTCATCCCTGGATTACAACTTAATCTATCTCTTATCAGCTGAGTGATACTCTATTATTAATAGATGCGCCTCAATTCGTTTTGCTTTTTCAGGTTTACACATATTTTTAAGAAAAATATAATTTAGACCTCTAAATGAACCAGGTAGGCTTCAACTCTTCCTTCATTTGTTCTTTTGCCAAAGTTCCGAAATCAAAAGGTGAAAGAAAATCAGCCAGTTCCTCCGCTTCTTTTAAGTCGTCAAAACTAAACTTTAACCCTACAGTCTCAGAGACTGCCTTGAGAATTGCTCTCGCAGCTTCTGCATCTAAATTAGTTCCTTTGGTTTCAGCCAACAAACAAAAACTCTTCATTCCGCGAAGCGCAGCTAATCCCACCAAAAGCCCAGCTACTCCATAGATTTGTCCATCGAGTTTTTGGGCGCCTAGCCTCGCTGCTGCATGAGCAGTTTCAAGTTCTGAAGCCGCAAAATAAAGTGTAGGACCAGTGACCTTTCGTCCAGGTTTATATCCACCTAAGGTTACAACATAACAGCAGCCCAGTCTTTCAGCTATGTCCAGTATACTTCCGCATAGACTGTATTGTCCCCGCCTCGATAAAGCTTGAGTGTTGCCGTACAAAAGAATCAGGTCTCGACTGCATCTATCATCTGCTTTATGATAGTACAAGTGACAGAAAGGAGTCTTTAAGGAACCATTCTTGTCAGTAACAGAAATGTCTGGAAAAGAAGAAACCTTAATTTCTGCAAAAAACCTTGCGTTAATCTTTCTTATAAGGTAGGCTACAGCAATGTTTGCGACCAACCCTATTCCTGGAAGACCCTCAAGTAGCAAAGGATCTTTCAACAGAGGATTTTCCACCTGTCTTACTGTACAAACCACTTTAAATGTCCCAAACTACTGGTTGCCTAGGAAACAAAAAAAGGTTTCGACACTTAACCCAACAAAGAACCTTATAATCAATATAGAAAGGTAAATTTTGCCTTATCTTTTCTACTAAAAGACGACTCCATTAATGCTGTAAACTTCATTTTTTGGCAAGGCAGGAATTATTGTAACCTCAGATAAGTGTTCATTACAATAGATGAAACCAACTTTGTGTTTGTTCATAAAATACTGGAGATTTTCCCCCTCTTCTGATAACCCAGTTCAGTTAAACAGTAAGATCATAATAAATAAATGTAGATTCAATAATCCAATAAAAAGTTACACGCCTAACTTTATGTTTTTTCTTTTTCTCTTAACAATGTTGTCTTAATGATTTATAAATGAATCTTGATCAGCAACTCATAAATATGTTTTAGAT
>CAZIFH010000201.1:0-11050 GCA_964539065.1 uncultured Candidatus Bathyarchaeia archaeon
GAGATAACGATGTTCCACGAAAAAAACAAAGGTAGATACTTAATTAATCTGTTAAATTTCCAGTCAGAAATAGGCGCATCTAACGTCCCCGTCGAAAACATTAAACTGAAGGTTAGAGTGTCTAGAAAGATTAAGGAAATCAAATCTTTGCCTGATGGCAAAAAAGTTGCATTCAAACAACAACCAGAATATACTGAGATAAGAGTACCAAAATTGCTAAATTTCAAAATGTTAGCATTGGATTATGAGTAGGAAAAGTGGAACAAAAATCTTCTTTTTTTATGAACCTACCCAAATATTACCATTTTTTGGATATTTGATAAAAGATATTAAAGTTCCGATGCTAATACATTCTAAGATAAATTAAGTCATCTAAAAATTATTAATTCATACACAGCAAAGCAAATTTTTATAAACAACTAAACCTTACGTTTTGCCGTTTCTATTAGAATTGAGGGAAACCACTTTGCTCTTAGAAAATGTTTTGCACCGAGTCCGTTTAGGTCTTCACTATTTAGATAACAATATTGACCCAAAACTTGGAGGTTTACCATATTCTAGCGGACTCATCACGGGTCCAGCGTCCTACCGTTCTCATGGAGAATGGGACGCTGGCGACACGGGATGGCGAATGATAGAAGCGTTCATTCTGGCACGACAGGTTTTGGGTCAACCAAATCCGACACTCACGGAAAATACACTGCGTAACTTTGTTATTAGTAATATCAGAGATGACGGATTGTTCTACCGTCCAGAGATGCCATGGTGTCGTCCTGAAGCATGGATGTGGGATCATGGACGTGCCCTTATTGCCTTAGCAACATGGTTACGACTGGAACCTTCTGAGGAAACTGCCAAAATCGCACAAAAGATGACTGCGGGCCTTGAGAGAATAGCGATACGCGAAAACGACCTTTGGATATACCCTGCTGAAAACTGGACGGGAACTGAGTGGGGCAAAACTGTTTACGCTCATCCACCAACAGGTTTGACTATTGAGGGTCTAGTGGATCTTTCACAACTTCTCCATGATAAGAAGTTACTTGAGACAGCAGGTCATTTTGTTAAATCAGTAATGAGTAGGAAACCATTAATTTTTGCAGAGGATGGCAGCTTAATACCGAAGGGTGGCGGACCATATGATTTTTGGTTCACTCATATTCATTCAAGACTGGCTATTCTTATCGGATTGATAAAATATGCTTTAGCTATAAACAATAAGAATCTATTAGATTGGTGCATTCGGTGTTATCTGTTTGTTAAAGAAAAAATGAGTAGCTCATTTGGATGGGTTCCAGAAAGCCTTGAAAGCGGAACTGATTCAGGTGTCAAATTTCTCAGCATAAAACGTAGAGATGAGGTATGCTGTATTTCGGATATGATGCAGATTGCAGCACTCTTGGCTAACAATGGAAAACCAGAAGAGCGGCTGACAATCGGATACTATGGCATGAACCATTTATTTGCACATCAAAATGTGGATTTTACACCTTATAAGAAATTCATGGGCGGCAAAACCGACTTAGAAGATACACTTCAGATTTCTTATAAAGGAATGCCTGAACTAGCTTTAGGGAGCTTCACAGCAGGCAGCTATCCAAATGAACTTGCAATTGATCTAAGATCGTTTGGCGCACAGCAATATACTATAGATATGGCTGGATGCTGCAGTCCAGCAGGTATAAAGGCACTTTATGTGCTTTGGCGTGAAGCTGTGCAATGTGAAGGAGACACCTTACACATTAATCTATGGGTCACTATGGAGAACAGCAATGTAAATATGATTTGTGAAGAACCAGTTGCTGGAAAGATGAGTATAAAATTAAAACAAACCTGTAGAGAAATAGTGATCCTCGTTCCGGACTATGTTGATCCAGCAAGTGTTTCGGTGAATCATAAGCATGAATTACGTGAACGAATCCTTTATCTAGGTAAGTTACAAAAGGGGGATACAATCAGTTTATCCTATCCTCTTTCTGAACGGATAAAAACGGAATTTATCGGAGGAAATCAATATAAAGTACTATGGAGAGGTGGAAGGGTCATTGAAGTCTTGCCTCCTGCTATGGGATGCAACCCGTATTGGTGGCGTCAAAACGCAGGTAAATAACTAATTTTCAACGTACTGCTTATTACTCCTAAATATATGAACGAATATCTTGGCATACAATTTAATGTTACTGTATTTTTCATCTTGTTTTGTTTAGTAATGCGTTTTATTAGAGATAATATTTTAGTTTGAAAGGCTTAGTTATTAGGAAGACAGTTGATGAAGCATTTTATACTGTTTTAATTAATGCTGATATGGCGTCGCACGTTTTTGCTTCTGCCCTATGCTAGATATTCCCATCTTCAGCTTTGCTAAGACATATGTTTAACGGAACAGTTTGGGCCTTTAAGACACTTTTCAGCCTATAAAGATGTTTAATGGCACAATCAACAAACAAAACATAAAAACTCAGCTATAGCACATCACACGGAACGAAAGGTTAAAAAACGGCAATTCCACAATATTCACGGGTTGCCGGCCATAGGACGTGGGATCCACCCGAACCCATTCCGAACTCGGAAGTTAAACCACGTTCCGTTCTTGGTGGTAGTGCAGTCTTCGGCTGCGTGAAGCCAAGGAAGCTGGCAATCCACTTAATTGGCGCTATCCTACAACAGTTAACGTTAAATTGGTATGGCATTATTAAATTCTGTGCAACTTGCGGTAGGGGAGTACATCAATTATGAGTGCTGCTGAATACTTGAAAGCCAAAGCAAACGTTCTGAGGTTATACAGTATTAGATCAACGACGAAGGCAAAGTCTGGGCATCCTACTAGCTGCCTTTCAGCCGCAGAGATTATGTCAACATTGTTTTTTAAAGAGATGAACTTTGACCAAGAAAATCTTGACTATATAGATAATGATGAATTCATCTTGTCTAAGGGTCACGCAGCACCTATATTGTACGCTGCTCTGGCCGAAGCCAATGTTATTCCTAAAGAGAAACTCATGACCCTAAGAGAGTTCACATCTGAACTTGAAGGACATCCGGTTCCAAGAGTGAAAGGCATAAGAGTTGGCACAGGCTCTCTTGGTCAAGGTTTGGCAATTGGCGTGGGCGTAGCATACGCTAAGAAACTTCTTGGCATTAATCGAAGAATCTATGTTCTTCTAGGCGATGGAGAAATGGCGGAAGGATCTGTATGGGAGGCAATCAACTTTGCGGGGCGACTTGGACTCTCAAATATAACAGCAATCACAGACGTGAATAGGCTTGGTCAAAGTGGACCCACAATGTATGGGTGGGATGTTGAATCTTATGCAAGGAGAATCGCGTCGTTCGACTGGAATGTTTACGTCTGCGACGGACATGATGTAGATATTCTCGTGAAAACCTTCGAAAAAGCTAAAGAGTCGAATAAACCATCCTTCATAATTGCAAAAACAGTAAAGGGAAAAGGCGTCAGTTTTCTCGAAAATGCTAGCGACCGACATGGAAAACCCTTAACAAAAGAAGAGCAAGATAAGGCTGAAAAAGAAATCATGTCGAGAATTATAAACGTAGACTATATCCCTTCAAACTTTACTGAGGCTACTGTTCCAGCTAGAAAGACAACCCGAAAATTTACAATTGACACGAACTATGTTTTAGGCGAGAAAATAGCAACAAGAGCTGCTTATGGCAAAGCACTGCAGAAACTTGGAAGAATAAACACAAACATGATTGTTCTTGATGGTGACGTCCAAAACTCCACCTATACGAGCAACTTTTTCGAGGAGTTTCCTGAACGAAGCATCCAGTGTTATATTGCTGAACAAAACATGGTTAGCATAGCTGTTGGATTACAAACCCAAGGCTTTGATGTGTTTCTTTCAAGCTTCGCGTGCTTTTTGAGTAGAGCTTACGATCAGTTCAGAATGGCTTCGTATTCCAAAGCGAATCTGAAAGTAACTGGATCACATGCAGGAGTTTCAATAGGTGAAGACGGTCCCTCACAGATGGGACTTGAAGATCTAGCGATGTTTCGCGCCATAATTAACAGTGTTGTGTTGTACCCTTCCGATGCAGTTAGTAGCGAAAAACTCACATGTCTGATGGCCAATTATGAAGGCATATGTTATCTTAGAACCTCTAGGCCTGCAACGCCAGTAATCTACGACAACTCTGAAGATTTTCATATTGGTGGTTCAAAAGTTCTTAGGCAAAGTAATAACGATATAGCTACGGTTGTTGCGGCAGGAGTCACATTACATGAGGCCTTAAAAGCTTATGAAGAACTTGAAAAAGAAAATATTCCAGTGAGAGTTATAGACTGCTACTCTGTGAAGCCTTTAGACACAGCCACGTTAATCGAGGCGTTCAAAGAAACAAAACATCTCATAACAGTTGAAGACCATTATTCAGAAGGAGGGATTGGAGAAGCTGTGGCCTCGTTGGGATTACAGCCAAAAATACTTGCTGTAAGAAAGATGCCGCATTCTGGACCGCCTGAAATGCTTCTTGCTGAGCAAGGAATCGATGCAGATAGCATATTAAAAACCGTTAAAAACATCATGGAATAAGTGTGTCCTTGAACAATTTTCTTATTTTCTATTCTTATATAAGAGATGCATTAAATGTTTTCAAATTGAGTTTTAAAGCATAATAGTGCGGAGAACAGAAATGACCGAAAATCTTTCAGGTTATAGAGGAAAAATATTAGCTGCTCTTATTGAATCTAAAGTTCAAGTTGGTGATCTCATACGCATAACGAAGGGCAAAGAGACATATGAGGGCATTCTTATTCCACGTTCTGAATTTGGAGACGACAAGCACATAGTTATCAAACTTAAATCAGGATACAACATTGGAATAGAAGTGACAGAAGCAACAAAGATTGCTAAATTGAGTGTTGAAATGAAACCATCTTTCATATCTGCATCTCTGCCAAAACAGAATTTCAACCTTCCAAAAGTAACAATAGTCAGTACTGGAGGAACTATAGCAAGCCGAGTTGACTATCGAACTGGAGCGGTGAAACCTGTAATTTCAGCAAACGATCTCTACAGCATTGTTCCTGAACTTTCAGACATAGCGACAATAGATACTGAAATACTGTTCAGCATGTTCAGCGAAGACCTTACATCGAAGCATTGGACGGAAATAGCTAAAACCGTGGCCCAACATGTCTCAAAGGGTGTAGACGGCGTTGTAGTTACACATGGAACTGATACCATCGGCTACACCGCAGCTGCCTTAAGCTTTGCCCTTCAGAACCTTCCCGTGCCAGTTGTACTTGTTGGCGCACAAAGGTCAGAAGATAGACCGAGCTCGGACGCCGCCTCTAACCTCGTTGGTGCCGTTGTAGCTGCTTCTAGAGCCCCGTTTGCTGAGGTTACTGTTGCAATGCACGAATCAATTTCTGATGAAGCTATAACTCTTCATTTAGGAACAAAAGTTAGGAAGCTTCACACAAGTCGGCGTGACGCATTTAAAACTGTGAATACACTACCTCTAGGTAAGGTTTTGAATGGAGAAGTTTTGATGCTAAGAAAGGACTATCAAACAAGAGACAAGGAAAGAAAACTTGTTTTGAAGCCCCAATTTGATGATCGTGTTGCTTTAATAAAATTTTACCCTGGAATGAATGCAAAAATAATTGATTGGCATGTTGAGGTAGGCTACAAAGGTATTATTTTAGAAGGATCAGGTCTTGGGCATGTTTGCCGAGAGTTTTTTCCATCAGTTAAGAGAGCCATAGAAAACAATGTGATAGTTGCTATGACGTCTCAGTGTATATGGGGACGGGTGAACATGAACGTTTACACTAATGGTAGAGACCTGATCGCTATTGGCGTCGTCCCACTTCAAGATATGCTTGCAGAGACCGCTCTCGTGAAACTAATGTGGATACTCGGACAAACTAGCGATGCAAATGAAACTAAAAATCTTTTAGTGACAAACATGTCTCACGAGATTTCGAGGAGGTCAACTATTGACGTGCCTTATAAAAATCTAGGGTTGTCTCAAATGGAGGCTTGACATAACTGATGGCGGATTATTCATCAATTGGATTAAAGGTAGGTTTGGAGTGCCATCAGCAATTAGCCACAAAAGAGAAGCTCTTCTGTAGTTGCAGACCTAACCTTTTCAAAGGAGACCCGGAAATAACTTTTGTGCGCAGGCTCAGACCAACCCAAAGCGAATTTGGCCAAATTGATCGCGCTGCCTTCTTCGAGTTTCAAAAAGGCGTAAAAATACTTTATGAGGCGGAAAGTGAAACATCATGCTTAGTTGAGATGGATGAAGAACCTCCGCATGAACTGAACTGTGAGGCACTGGAAACCGCTATTATAGTCGCGTTGATGATTAATGCAAAGCCAGTAGATGAGGTCCATGTTATGCGGAAAGTTGTAATTGACGGCTCAAACACAACAGGCTTTCAACGAACATGTGTTGTAGCGTTAAATGGAGCATTAATTGTCGATGGAAAGACCATACCAATCCAGCACATAAGTCTTGAAGAAGATGCAGCACGAAAAATGGGTACAGAAGGCTTAACAGTGCGTTACCGTATTGACAGGCTATGTGCGCCATTGATTGAAGTCACTACTGGTCCAGTCATATATTCGCCAGAAGAAGCGGAGAAAGTTGCTTCCGCAATAGGACGAATTCTACGTGCCACTCGAAAGGTTAAACGGGGAATAGGCACAATTAGGCAAGACCTTAATGTGTCAATTAGAGATGGAGCCCTAATAGAGATTAAGGGAGTACAAGAGCTGGAGCTCATTTCACGGATAATTGATCTTGAAGTTCAACGTCAGCTCAGTCTTCTTAGAATAAGAGAAGAGTTAAAAAAACGTGGAGTAAATGAAAATGAAATCAAAGAAGAATTTTTAGACGTTACCTCAATCTTCAAGCACACTAATTGCCGCATAATCAAAAAAGCTCTAAGTGAGGGCAAAAAAGTTTTTGCTGTAAAATTGCCGAAATTTTCAGGTCTTCTAAGCATAGAATTAATACCAAACCTAAGATTTGGAACAGAGATTGCTGATAGGGTAAAGTTTTGGGGGCGAGTAGGCGGAATTCTTCACTCTGACGAACTTTTGTCTTATGGGGTAACTAAAGAAGAAGAATTTCAGCTCAGACAGAAATTAAAAGCTGAGGTGCATGACGCTGTTGTCTTGGTTGCTGATATTGAGGAAAACATTTTGGATGCATTACATGCTGTGATTGAAAGAGCCAGAGAAGCCTTAGAAGGTGTACCTGAAGAAACCCGAGGCGTAACTCCTGATGGAGCAACACGATACATGAGACCAAGACCTGGCGCAGCAAGAATGTATCCTGAAACAGACGTTCCTCCCGTCAAAATAACAAGCAATTATATTGCATATTTGCAGTCACATCTACCAGAACCTCCTGAAAAAATAGTTGAAAAACTGATGAATAAATACAATTTAAATGAGAAACTGGCGAGACAACTTCAAGATTCTGAATATCTTGATCTTTTTGAGAAAATAGTTGCAAAGGTCAATGTATCACCTGTATTTGTGGCAGCTACACTTACAGAAAGCTTCAAGTCCCTTAAAAGAAGTGGAATAGAAGTCGACAAATTAACTGATAGCCAAATAATAGAGGTTTTTAAGCTAGTTGGATCCGAAAAAACACCTAAAGAAGCCGTTTTAGAGATACTCTCTTGGCTAGTACAACATGAGAACCAAAAGGCTTCCGATGCGTTGGAAGCCTTAGGGCTATTCATGATTTCTGAACATGAATTAGTATGCATTATTGATGAGGTTATTTCTAAGAACGAGGAGATAGTTAAAAAAAGAGGTGCCGAAGCCTTCAAGCTTATAATGGGACTTGTGATGCGTAAATATCGAGGAAAAGTTAAACCTGAACGGGTAAGCAAGATTCTAAAAGAGAGGCTGTCAAATTTGGAATAACATGTGTACTAATGAGAATTAAGAAACTTTAAGGAATGCTAATAAATGTAAAGGTTTGAGAAAACTGTTTTTAGTACTAGTTTAAGATTTAAGACGTAAAATAGGCTTTATCACTTATTTATTTTTATAATGTTCATCATAGGCTTCAAGCAAAGCTTTAACATATGCCTTTAACATTTCAGGGTTTATTTCAGGGGATATTGTTAAGTTTATAGAAATGTTTGCTGTCGGTGATCCAGACATAAATTTTGGTGCAGATATCTGTGTTTTCACAAGTGATTTTATGGATTTTTTAGTCTCTTTAAGATGCTTTACGGCTTTCACAGGCATTGAAAGGCTATCCAAATTAAAAGCATATGTAATCATATCTATAAACGCTGTGAGACCTACCTTGTCAGCTCTAAGATCTCCTATTACACGGGGGAGCTCGGTTAAAATTATGTCTCGATTAAGATTTTCACTCTGAACCCGTTTAATAAAGGTTGTTAATACCTGATCTTTTGAAAGAAACTTGTTAAGCATGTGTCTAGTGTTTTCTCCATTTGGATTAATTCTGTAAGCATATGCAAATTCAGCTGCTTCGCGGCTCAATCTATATTTTCCAGGCTCATGCTCATTTTCTTCTACGAAATGCCAACTTTTCAAAAAGTTGTTATTTCGGCTAATATTATGAAGCGTAACATTAGATTTTTCTGCTACCTCACTTACGCCTATATATTGATTGTCTGCTCCGGCATTCAAGTAGCCAACTAGAATATCACATATTTTTGTAAAGCTCAAGCGTCTTGGAAAAACTTTTACCTCGCTCAACCATACTCACTCCAAATTATCTTAAAAGATTGTTACAAAAAGTATTATAAATATCCATACAATTTAGTTCTTTTAACAATATGTATTCGGTAAATCTTTTAACTGTGCAAATTGTAAAGAAAACACGAGAATTCCATGTGATGGTTAAGTATTAATTTATTTGGTGGAAATGAATCTTGAGTAAAGAAGAAAGTACTCTTGAGGTGATCGTAAAGTTCAAGGACGTGGAAACCAAATTCATTGGCACTCCACATGATGTCTTCCAATCATTGTTAAAGTTTATAAATCAAATTTTACCTCGATACGAGTTAATTTCAGAACTAACTTTGTCAGTTGACATTGAAGAGCTTCTGAAGAACGTCAAGGGTCTTATAGCCTTTACACCAGAAGGCATAGTTGTAACAGTGCCGAGAGACAAATTCAGTGGGGAAAGAGACATCATTCTTGTTCATCTTGTTAAATCATACATAGGTTACAAAACTAAACTTCTGGAAAAAGATTCTTTGACAATGACTGAAATTCTAGCTTTAACGGGAGGAAAAACTGGAACTGTTGGAGCTCGGCTAAGTGAAATGGTAAGTCTAGGATGGGTTGAGCGTTTGGGACGTGGAGAATATCGGATAACAACTTTAGGAGTAAAAGCCTTTATGAACGAAGTAGCACCAAAATTTAAGCTAAAAGAGGAACAATTAACATGAACCGCCAGAACCAACTTAAAGTTCACATCGAATTCGGCGAGGCTAAAGTTGATTTTGAAGGTGATGTTAACCAAGTTTTCGAGGCAATTGTGCGCTTCTTAATAAATGTTTACCCAAGCTTA
Source organism: uncultured Candidatus Bathyarchaeia archaeon (assembly GCA_964539065.1). GTDB lineage: Archaea > Thermoproteota > Bathyarchaeia > Bathyarchaeales > DTEX01 > JAGTRI01. The sequence goes on from CAZIFH010000201.1 coordinate 9,547, forward strand.
GAGGTCTTAAACAAGTTGCTTTATTCTCCTAACTTAACTGATCTTGCGGAAAAGATTGCGGGAACTGTAGAAATCACCGATGAAGGACCAATTCTTGTTTCTGAAGCAGAATTATCGACGAGGGATGCTGCTTGTATTGCAATGCTAGGATCATATATTGGAAACAAAATTGGTAAATTATCTAAAGAAACACTTTCTCCAGCGGAATTGGCCAAAATTACGGGGAAAGCGCGCAAAACAATATCTAATGAAGTGCCAAGACTTATTGCAGATGGTTTTGTGGAAAAGACGCAGGAAGGTGAATATAAGCTAACACTTTTTGGTGTAAGAAAAACTGAAAATATGTTAGCAGCGAGGAATCTTCCAAAAACAGATAGAAGTTAAATGATAAACAATGATGATTCAAAACATCTAATTGAATTTCTTCTTTAGTTTCCTTTTAATTTTTCCTTAACAAACCTAATAACTTTTGGCGACTTCCAATCATTGCATATTTAGCATGATAAATAGAATAGTAGTAATGCATAATGTTTTAGTTTTTTCTCTAAAAAATTCAAAAAAACAAATCTTTTTCTTTAACATAATGATTTTTCTATTAATTTTAAGGCAAAAAGTTTATTCTACGTCTATGAGGCCTCTCCACCCCTACAAGTTTAATCTTTTGGTTTCTACTTATATTTATGTGTTCTAAGATGCTTTTGGTGAGTCTATATATAATTCTTATGTTCTATAACTTCTCGTGATCTTTCATATTCATCCTTTGTTGCGAAAAACGGAGGTTTTCACGAAACATAAACCAGGCATAGGAGCTGAATAACCCCCCAACTCCACATTAAAGAACTTCAGAATCTTGTTTACAGAATACTTGGTACTTTCGATTGGTTTTCTCTCTTGCCACCCTCTAATGCGTTGGTTAAGAATGCAATGAGTAGCCACAAAACCATTACTTCTTTTAGGCGTGTTTTTGGCATAATTAATATCCTGTTATTTTAGACGTCTGAGGATAATGTTGGAGGACGCTTCTGTACATAAAGATAGCTCCGAGGTTTACCTTCTCTCGTAATGATGCCATCTCTTACCATGTCTCGAAGAACGTGAGAGACTGCTGTACGATCAAAATGGTAGCCTATTCTGGTCATCTCTTCATGAACGTCGCTTAATAACTTTGGCTCAGAAAAGAAGTTTTCCTTCCAAAGTCTTTCCGCGATATCTCTGCACGTCTCTGCCCTTAGGAGAGATAATGGCCTTTCTATTGGAACCTTAACAGGTTTGTTTGCGTATTCGGTGAGGCTGGCTAAAACTTTTTGTATCATTTCCTGAACACGGTCTTCTCTACAATCCATCTCGAACTCAATATTTCCAACTCTCATTTTAATATGAATTGAAAGCTTGTTTGGTTCAGTTTCGCTAGCCATTTTAGGTCACATTATTTTATTATTTATGATGCTATCGATTTTATATTGATTATTGTATTGTTCAAGATGAACATGCGCAATATTTATAT
>CAZIFH010000202.1:0-10252 GCA_964539065.1 uncultured Candidatus Bathyarchaeia archaeon
GCCTCATGTTGACTACATCATTCTTTGTAATAACATTCTTTGCATTTACAATTTTTCAACTCAAAATATTTTTAGCTCATTTCCCCCTCTTTTATTGCTGGTACATCTTTAGGAGAAGATTTATTTCTTACACCCAAAATATATATCCGAAAAGCCTTGGTTCTCCATAAATTTAAGGGAATAGTCTTCGATATTCAACGGTTCTCTATTCATGACGGTCCAGGAATACGTACAACTGTCTTTTTAAAAGGTTGTTTCCTTCGTTGCTTCTGGTGCCAAAACCCGGAAGGCATTAATCTAATGCCTGAAATCATGTTTTATCCCGACAAATGCATTCATTGTGGAAACTGCATTATTACATGCCAAAATGGAGCCCACATTTTAAAAGATAACAATCATATTTTTCTTCGAGAAAAATGTAAAGCATGTGGAAAATGCGTGCAAACATGCTATTCAGGTGCATTAGTGCTTGTTGGGCGGGAAATGACAGTTGAAGAGGTTTTGAAGGTGGTCCTACAAGACAAGGTTTTCTATGAAGTTTCAGGTGGTGGCGTAACTTTATCTGGAGGTGACCCACTCGTACAACATGCATTTTCTCTGGCTTTACTGAAAATCTTCAAAAAGAATGGCTTGCATACTGCCATAGAAACAGCTGCTAACATTAAATGGAAAATTCTTGCTTCGCTGCTTCCGATGGTTGATCTAGTAATAATGGACATCAAACATTTAGACCCAAAAAAACATGAAGAGGCAACTGGGTTTAAAAATAACCTTATTCTAAGAAACGCGTTTATGCTGTCTAAAACCAGGAAACCTCTTATTGTGCGTATACCTATCATTCCTGGTGTAAATGATTCTGTAAGCGAAGTTGAAGCGATTGCAAAGTTTCTGAAAGATTTTCCGAATCTTGAGTACCTTGAACTTTTGCCTTTTCATCGCCTCGGAGAAAGTAAGTATCATGCGCTTGGTCGTGAGTACACCGCAAGTCTTTTGGCAAGTCCCAGTATAGAAAAAATGAGAGAATTGGCAGATGTGGCAAGAAAGCAAGGAGTAAAAGTACATGAAAATTGATATAAAAAATAGGTCATTTATCATATTTATTAATTGGATAACACTTGTTTTTGTAGAATGGTAAATGTGCATAGATTGTATGCAAATGTTAAAAATGCATTTAAATTAAGCAAAACATAAAATTAGTAGATGCGCGTATTAGCGTCATATACAAGAAATACATTCTGAAATTCACACGATTTATCAAAATACCCGAATCTAATCTCACCTTCAACCGTATGCAACATGCAACTGACATAACTCATAAAAACATGAGATAAGTCTTAGATGTAATATTGGATGATGATCTGAATAATTTTTTAAATGGTGTAATATTTTTCTTAGTTATTTAAGTTTTTTAATGTTTAATACAGGAAAAATCAAATTTTTTGTATAGAAACTCTAATTTATGGCTTAGTTTATTTTTAGCTGGCGGTTGAATTTTGAAGGTTACTTGGAGAAATGGAGTTCAAATTGAGCGGAACAACATTCAGATTATGTTTGACCCTCAAAACAATCATTTTGGTTGCTTAGTCTTTATTAGTCACGGTCATTTCGACCACTCCACTGCTTTCAAAATAAATGATATACAAAAATATTCTTCACAGCAAACCCTCGACCTCATTGTCAGTTATGGAGGGATAAAGCCTCAAAACTGGAAGCCATTAGAGATTGGCAAGAAAATAGTTTTTGATGGCGTTGAAGTTATTTCTCACAATTCTGGTCACGTTCTAGGTTCCTCCGAGTTTGAGGTCAGAACGCCTGAAGGAAACATGCTTTTCACAGGAGACTTCAACACAGAATATACAAGAACAATGAAACCTGCAGAGCCCATTAAATGCGACTTGCTTATCTTAGAGGCAACATTTGGTTCCCCAAGCTTCACGTTTCCATCTGAAGATGAAGTGGGTAAAGAAATGGTGACTTGGGCAAAAGATGTCATAAATTCAGGCAAAATTCCAACGTTTCAAGCAGATCCGCTTGGCAACGCACAAGAAATAATAAGCATTTTTAACGAGTCAAACATACCTGTTGTGTCTCACTGGAAAGTTTCAAAAATAAACAAAATCTACAACGAGTACGGATACAACCTTGAATATTTAGATGCTAAGTCAAGTGAAGCCCAGGAATTAGTTGATTCAGGAGACTTCGTTTATGTAACGCCTAAACAGCTAGATCTCCAAGGCCGTCCTGAATTTGTTCCCGCCCTGGTTTCAGGATGGGCGTTGTGGAGCAAAAAAACAGCCTTTCCTCTTAGTGACCATGCTGATTTTCCTCGACTAATTAGGTTTGTTGAAGAGTGCCAGCCTGAAATTGTGCTTACATGCCACGGAAGTAGGTTTAATGAGACGCTTGCACACTTTATCGAAAAAAATCTTAGAATCAGAGCATATCCAATCGACCTTATTCCAACAAGCCTTTCCTAAAAAATTAATCTCCAAAATAAGAACCCCCCTTTAAATGAAAACAGAAAGGATAGCGTGAGATAAGAGTCAAGATGACCAGCCTATAACTTTCACGAGTCAAAGACAAAAGGTCATTAAACTACACACGCCAGACGACTTAAGCCTGTAGGCTTCCGCAACCGTTATCCAAGGGTTTAAAAGCTACAAATCTGACGCTCACAAGCTTTTTTGTTATCTTTGGGCACTATGTAACATAATTTATTGTTCACCAAAAAGAGGGTTTAGAAATTATCAGACAATAACAGCGACTTACATAATTATTTCATGAAAGGTAGATAATGCAGCGTAGATGGTCAAGTTTTCTTTTAGAGGTCGCAGGTTGATAATAACCTCATAGGCTTGATTGGATTAAACATATGTGGAAGTTAGTTGTCAATCTTGCCTCTAAAGATAAACGAGTAAAAATTTGTCGTTTATATACGAGTTCTGACGCCTTTAAAATAAAGATTTATTTACAACCTTGTCAAAAATCCTGAAAAAGGTGAAAAGTACACTTATTAAAAACAGGTAGTACCTAAAAACTTTTTTGAGACGCGACAAAATTGTTCTCTTAGAAGATACTTTAAAGTGTTATAAAATAATCAAATGTTTAGATGACAAAAATAAACTTTAAAAGGCAAAGAAAGTTTTCACCATGAAACAACAAGTTGGTTGGAAATGCACTCGATCTAGGTGTAATTAAGCAAAAAAGTTCAAGAATAGGAGAGTTCAAGCCTTAACTAGATTGCATTAAGTCTTGCCTCATGTGATTCACACATTTTCCTAAGGAATCAGCATTCGCGCAAGACTAGAATCCTGTAAATTTTTTTGCATATTTTGCAGAATATAGAAGATGCTTCTTAAAGACATGCTGTCAAAGATGCGATTTACTATATAAATCAGGTAAGTGGGAATCATCGCTAAACGCATGAAATTGACCTAACAGGTTTATTTTTCTTAACTAAAGTTAGATATTAATAAACGAGAAAATCTTCAATCTTTAAGAAGAAAACTTGAAACATAGCGAAATAGCACATCTTTTCAAAAACTAAACCGTTCATTGTGGTTTTTATGGCACCCAATTTTTCGTGGCATATTGCTCGATAGATTTATGAAGATTGAGTAAAAAATACATAAGATAAAGGGGTTGTTGAAGGTTTTTGAATGCCATCTCACATAAACCGGATGAAAAGTATCCTCAAAAAAGCTTAGACCATGCAGACCATATCTTTTACCTCACTTTAAAGGGGTACACAAAGATTGCTGCAGACCACATTCTCCACCCAGAAATGCGAGGAGATCTTGAGGAAACTTTAGGCAATGTTGTTCGCCGACTTACAGTCGTCTTCGTTCAATCTTTACTTAACGAGAGATCTGAAAAATATGTTGTTCAATGCAGAAAAATTTATGATACTTTACTTAATATGACTCTTAACCTGTTAGGATTTGAAAGAAAAATTGTTGGGTTCTCCTGGATTGAAGCAAAAAACGCTCTTTCACTATTAACAACAACCTTAATGGATCTAGAAACCATCGAAAGAAAAGGTGTTTTTGGTGGAGAACAAAATGAGGCTTCAATTGCCAAAGCAGCAGTTGAGAACATCCTGTCAGAAATGAAGACTGTTATGAAGGGTGTTTACCGACCTCCTGGCGCATTTGTCGCTCAAATAGCCGAAGACATCGAGAAAAAATTGGATAGTGAAGAGGTTTTAAAGTCTTTTTTGAAGTTAGCTGAACAACAAATTAGAGACAACATATATTATAAGCTAAGCGTGGCTGGAATTTGTAAGTTTGGAAACGACTACGCGTTGGGGCTCCGATGGCTACGCCATTTAGGGTTCGTTCAAGTTTCAACAAACCCTTCTTTAGCTGCAATAGCCTACGAGGATGATCCTTCAATGTGGGAAGGCTATAATGGAGAAGACTTATGCCCTGATTTTAAAGCCATAATAAAGCGGCATCCAGAACTCTTTAAGGATCCTGAAAAATTTGGAGACGAGATAACTGCTTATGCAACTGAGGTAAGCATTTGGCGGAATCTTACAGTTTTTAGACCTATTGCCATCGCCTCGAATATGGTTCACGGGATGGTCAGTCTTCAACTTAATCCGTTTATTGCCGATAACTACGAAGATAGTGTAAAATATGCCCTAAAATTTTACATGGATGCTGAAGAGTTTCTTAGATGTTACGACACTTGGTTATTGTGGGGATATTCAAAAAATATAGAGAGGGGAAGACCAAACATAGTTTTTAAGGTTGCAGGAAACTCCCCAGCCTCAGTTGACATCACAAGAAAACTTGAAAGTCTTGGAATAGGCACAAATAACACGGTTACATTCACGGTTTCTCAGCAAGTTGAACTTATTTTTGCTAAGATGGAAGGAAGATCTGAAGCGATTAAAAGAGGTATTCCCTTGACCACAGTTTATGAGACAAACATGGGTGGAAGGCTTGACGATCATATAAGAGAAGTGCAAGCTGAGAAGCTTGTGAGAAAAGCGCTTGAAAAAGAAAGAGACAAAGAAAAAGCTTTAAAAAAACTTGCTGAGGAATTGGGAGCTTGGAATGAAGCGGCACAAAAAAAGACGTTGACTGAAAAAATCGCGGTGATCTGCAGCCGAAAATACCTTAGACCAATAAGCAAGGAGCCGCTGATACGTTTTCTTGCGGAACATAATATGCCTTTCAGATCGATGGAACAGGTTAAAACATATTTAGAAACAATGGAAACCGACATTGGATACTGTGGGATATTTGTAACAAAAAGAGTTTATGAGATCTTCTTCAGTCCACAAAATAAGCCAAAATGGATCGCGTATTTGCAGAGAAAATATGATCTTACTGAAAGGCAGGCAGAAGAGGTGTTAAGGGGAATCGATGTACTTCCTGCTTCTAAGAGGCATCCGAAAGAAACATTACTTACATTGGCATCATCGAATATGACCCATACTGAGTTTCCAAACCATCAAACAGCAGTTGTAGCAACATGTTCAGAGCCGAACTTCAGAATTGAAAAATATAGAGAATCCGTTCTTCAGACAATCGATCAAGAAATATTGAAAAGGCTAAAAAGCATCTATGACATTAAAAATGAAGTGGTCAAATCCCTTGAAGTCACGGCATCTCAAGCCAAAATTTTGAAGAAAGCAGAAATTAACAATTCTGAAATGTATGGATCGAGAGGGCTTTTGCCGTCAGAGTGGGAAAAATTTGGAGCTGTTGTAAAGACAATGTGCGAGTTTTCAGATAGCTATAAAGCTTTTAAGGCAAAATGTGTTGAGTTTATCCATAATATATCATAGGAAAAATGAATCCTTAAGAAAAATAGGTTTCCTATATTTTCATGGTATTGCCTGAATAGAACTTATTACCATCAAATGTCATGTATTAAACACATATACATTTCTTTGTGGATAGATGACTTTGTTGCTTATTAAGTTTAGAAGGTGCTGTCTTCTCTACAGCTTTTTAACAATGCATGAAACAAGCAACATAAATTCTGCCACAAATATCGATGTGAACACAAAAAGCTAATTGTGTTCTTCAATAAGGTCAACTTAATGTTGCAGTTGCTTGCTAAGGTATAGAGAAAATCCCCCGGCGCTCTTTCTAAATGCAGGCTATCTATATCCATGCCTATGCTATAGGCACAATTGCACTTTCGAGAAAATGGTCCTCAACAATATTATGATGAATCTTTCTATCCATTTATCTTAATCCTAATCCTTAGAGACGCGTCTTCATTACGCATTATTGTTCAAGAGAAATTTCTGATTTTTATTCTCATATTACTAACAAGAAAACGGCTTCTCCTCCTAGTTACCATGCTGACTTTCTCGGCTAATTAGTTTTTTGGAGAGTGCCGAGCTGAAATTGTGCTTACATGTCAAGTAAGCAGGTTCAACGAGGCTCTTGCTTAATATAGCTTTAGAATTAAATTGGATTCAATGAAGTTTCTATATCCCGTTTGTTTTTATCTTTTATTATATACCGCCTCTTCTGCTGGCGCTTCACTGCTACATCCTTCATGTAGTTTTTAGGTGATTAGATGTCTGACATCCAGTTAGAGCATTTAAAAATAATTTTCTTTATTTTCTGTTGTTTATTACTGAAAACTGAGAATTACTAAATTTTAGCTTTTGATGAGAGTTTGCTTTAGAATCTTGGTTGCCCGCTTAACTGCAGAGTCGAAATCGCCTGTTCCGTTGACTCCTGCCGCTGTTGAGTGTCCTCCTCCCATTCCGTGAAGAAATTCGCCTAATGGTTTAGCTAAATCTTTTCCCACGTGAAATCTTGTCTGAGCATAAAATTCTTGGTTTGACCTGATGCTTATTTGTAGTTGATCGTCTTTCTGACCGCCAACTATTGCTAAATGTGCACCGGTTTCAACCAGCGATCTTGCAGCCGAAGCTTGGAAGGATCTTACATGCGAAAAAGCAATCAGCCATTCATTGACCCTTAAAAGTTTTAGTCTTTTACATGCTTTTAGTCTAGCTATACGTTCAGAAAGGTCCATTGGAAGATATAGCCGTGACATAGATTCTTGGGCGTTTACTCCCGCATCAATCAACTCTGCTACAGTCTTGAATGTCTGAGAGTTTGCCAAGATAAAGTGTTTTGTGTCAAAGGCTATTCCGAGAAAAAGTGCTTCTGCCTCGTCTTTCAACAGGCTTACTCCAAGCTCGCGGAAGAAACCGTAAATGATTTCGCAGGTAGATGACGATTTCTCGTCGCACATGCAAAGAGCAGCAATTTTTTCGGTTTCTGGATGAATTGCGTGATGGTCAATCAAGAAAAGAGGAACAGAAGTATTTTTTACTTTTTCACCCCACTCTCCAATCTGCTGTATCGTGTTAGTATCCAACATCACGATGACATCTGCTTTTTCGAAGCAAGGGTCTTCAGATATTTTAATTGGAAGATGGTCACACAACATTTTTGAAAGTTTACTTATGCCTTCAGGACAGGCGATTTCAACTTTTGTGTTGGGCACCAACTTAGTTAGCAGACGGGAAAAGACAAAAGCTGAGCAGATGGCGTCAGGATCTGCGTTTTGGTGGCAAATCAAAAGAATGTTTTTAGGTTTAACTTTTTTAAAGATTAATTTTAGGTTGTTAATTGACATTTAACATTCGCCATGTATTTGTCAATAACTTCAAAAGCTGATCTTACAGCCTCTTCTGCTAGTTTTTTTGCTTCATCTTCTGTGTGCAATTCTGAAAGCTTCAAAGCAACTTCAACTTCAAATCTGAGTTCTTTAGCTTCTTGGAAACCAACTGAAACTGTTATATCTGGAACTTCATTTTTAGGAACTCTCGAGTTTACGTATCTTCGTGCCGCTTCATCAGCTAATATACAAAGTTTCTCGATCAGCTCATTGGACAAGAAATTTTTATTCAATAATTCCACCATTAGGTTGAAGAGAGTGGTTGCAGATCTTTCTGTAGCTTCTCATTAAGTTCCTTTATTTGAGTTCTAAGCCGTTCCTCCTGTTTTCCGAGAACTGAGACTCTCATGTTTGAAAGTTCCTTTTTTTCTTTCAGTTCTTCAGTGATCTTCTGTTTCTCCGTTTTTATAAGAAGCGACCCAACTGACTTGTAGATGACGCCGTTATCAGCGGTTTTTTCGAGTTCACTTAAGGCTTGATCAACTTCAAGAAGCTCAAGTTCAACCTGCTGTTTTTGGGTTAAAACGCTTTGAAGGGTCTGTTGTAGTTGTTGCAACCTTAGTAGCCTTTCTTGGACTGCAGGTGGAAGTGTAGTGTTTTCACTCATACCGTTCAACACCATTATAGTTAACAACGCAATTTACCACAATTAGTACATAAGGGTTTAATTAAAATGTTTCTTAACGAAAATCCAAATATAGGGGAACCAAATGAGTTAGTGATGTCTATGAACGACTTTTAATTTGTTCTTACCTTTAATCTTCTTGTAATGGTCTTGCCTATTGAAGAATTCGATGAAACAAAACCTAAAAATAAAGCTTTTGTGTCAAAAGGCTTAAATTTTGCAGGAATGTTTCAGGCTGAAACTGAAGAAAATAAGATGTATCTACATATTACATGGACTCTTACTTATCATTTATAATTGAATAAATCTTCTGTAGTGGTTTCCTAAAGATTGATTTAGAAATATTTCTTGAAAAGACTTTTATGGATGGTTGCCTCTCCAAAAGGATGTATCCTGCAAGAAAAGCCAATATTAGTTCGTAATGAACTTTTGTCCAGAGGTGTTTTCATGCCCGAGTTAAGTTGGCTTCAATGGCTAATAGCTATAACAACCGCTGTCTTTATTGGGTTAGCTAAGACAGGGATTCCAGGTCTAAGCATTTTAGCTATACCTTTAATGGCTAAGTATTTTCCTGCAAGAGCCTCGACAGGCATCGTTCTTCCCATGTTGATGTGTGCTGACCTTTTCGCGGTGACCTATTACCGGAGGCATGCTGTATGGTTTCACCTTTTTAGGCTTATGCCTTGGACTATACTGGGTGTGGTCATAGGGTATTTGGCAATGGGCAGAGTTAATGATGCCCAATTGAAGCCAATAATCGGCATTATAATATTAGCTATAGTTGGAACCAATTTTTTGTTGAGCAACAGACGAGAAAAATCTATGCCCAAAAGCTTATGGTTTGCTGCTGGAACTGGAGTAGCTGCAGGCATAACGACTATGATGGCTAACGCTAGTGGTGCAATAATTTCAATTTACTTTTTGGCTATGCAAATACCGAAGACAGAGTTCATTGGCACAAGCTCTTGGTACTATCTTATCTTAAACTGGTTTAAGGTGCCTTTTAGCACAAGCTTAGGACTTATAACTACTGAATCACTGCAGCTAGCCTTCACAATTTTTCCAGCAGTCGCCGCAGGTGCATTATTTGGTATATTTATCCTCAAACATATGGCTGAAAAGAAATTTGGAATCATTGTGCAGACTCTCGCCGCCGTAACCGCAGTAGAACTTTTTATCTAAAAACAATCTTGGCAGAACCATGAAATGATAAGACTTATTGTAAATTAGATTCTTCCTCAAAACAGGCAAAATAACACTAAAAACATCCTTATTTTTTTACGAACCACTTTTAGATAAATTTTCCATCAACCGAAATTCGTAGAAAAACCTAACGAAACGAGAATGCAAATATAAACGAAAAATTTTGGTTATATTACCTAATCATCTACCCTAGGTAGTATAGGAACTTTTACGTGAACAAATTTCCTCAGACTGCAGAAGAAAGATAAGATTGAGATGATATTTCAGAAAACTCGAGTAAAAGCGAGACTTACTGGATTTATCTTCTCAAATTCAGAACAACCAAAAAACATTGGGTAGATAAGATAGGACAAACTGTTTTGACACTGTAAAGAACCAACTTTCAGAGACATCTCCTTTAGCCTTTAGACATGTTGCTCCGCTCTCACTATAAATTCTGGTAAGGCATGAAATCTGCATTAGAAGTAAACTTTGGCTGTTAACTGAATGTGTATGCAAAAATATTTTCTTGAAGATTAGCGTGCACTAAAAGGCGTATCGTACATAACGAAAGGAAACTTTTTAAGGACTGTATAAGACTCAATCGAAAGTGAGAGAATTCAATTGAAGCAGTTAATACATAACGGCATACTTGTCCCACAGTATGAATGGAAGAAACTTACCATCAAAATAAAAGATGTCGAAGTACAGCTTAGCCCACAACAAGAAGAGATGGCTGTAGCATGGGTTAAAAAGATTGGAAGTGAATATGTTAAAGAC
>CAZIFH010000203.1:0-6934 GCA_964539065.1 uncultured Candidatus Bathyarchaeia archaeon
ATGCAATAATGAGTGAACTATTTTTTCTGGATTAGATCATTTTTAATGTTAATGAACTTGCTAAAAGACTTAAGGCGAAAGAAAAGATGATGGATACACCATTTTCTTGAATTCTTTTTTATATTATTATATTATAAATAAATAAGAGGAATGGATGAAATATACAAATGGAAAAGAATGCGTTTTCATGCTTCAGATTCCTATCTGGTTTTATCCAGCCTAAAATAACTTTTAACAGTAAAACATATAATAGTGATATATATTTGACTTGTTTGTTAAACCTATTTTTGTACCGTTGAAAACTCAACTCAAAAATATAGTGTAAACACTTAGTATTTATTAATCTAAAGATTACTTCATTGACGAGTAACCACTTGCATGCGAGGAATATAGCGGATTGAAGGGTGACTTGCTTTGCCTTCCATGTACTGTTAGAACAGCTTTCGATATATCTGTTAAATCAACCAAGAATAAGGAACTTCAAAGTAAACTAATGTATGAAACCCTTAAGTGGTTATCTGAAAACCCAAAAGTGCTTGATGACACGCCTGCAGCATTTCATACATATGTTCAGAGGCTTGCCAGAAAAATAACAGGTAATCTAGACCCGTTCAAAGAACTTAAAAGAACCTCTAATGAGATTGCTTTGAAGGTTGTTAAAGCTCTGGAAAAAGAGTGTAGTCAACTCGATTTTAAGGATACCTTCAGACTTGCAGTCTTGGGTACTCTATGCGGGAACACAATTGATTTTGAGGTTGAGGGCCATCAGTTTTCTATAGATGAACTCGAGTCTTCCCTATTAGCTTGCTTGAAAGAAGATTTATCAATAGATGATACGCCGAAGATTATTGAAGCTCTTTCAAAATCTAAGAATGTCATTTACCTGCTTGACAACGCTGGGGAAATCGTGTTCGACAAATTTTTTATAAAAGTGATAACTGAAAATTTTCCAGTTAAAGTTTATGCTGTCGTAAAAAAGGATCCAATCTTGAACGATGCGACAATAGAGGATGCTGAACAAATTAAACTTAGTGAGGTTGCTGAGGTAACCGACACTGGAAATGACCATATAGGCTTAAACCTTAAAGAATCATCAAAAAAGTTTCTTGATCTCCTCACAACAGCGGATTTCATAATTGCTAAGGGGCAAGGAAACTTCGAAAGCATGACCGAAATCGAAAATATCCTGCCTAAACCAATCGCTTACATATTGAGAGCAAAGTGCTCAGTAGTTGCCGATGCACTAAAGGTACCTAGAAATGGAAATGTTGTTAAAGTAATAACCTAAGTAAGAGCGAGAACTAGAATTTGAAGAAAGCCTTTGCATTGGTAGTGGTTTTCTCAGCTACTGTTTCCCATTTTTCCTTCTTCAATTCTACTAACGCTGCAAGTGCTTTGAGAACAAATCTTGGTTCTGACGGTTCTCCTCGGTAAGTGACAGGCGAATCAGTTTCCAGCAAAATTTGATCTAAAGGCGTATTTTCTATTACGGCTCTGTGTTCTTTGCTGTATGCTAAAGCAGGAGTTGCTGAAACGTAGTATCCATACTCTAGAATTCTCTTTAGATCGCTCAAAGCGCCAGTAAACCAATGGAAAACTACCTTTTTAATATTTGTTTCAATAGTTATGTTAACACAATCTGTCCATGCTCCTCTGCTGTGAATAGAAGCTGGTTTACCATGCTTTTTAGCAATTTCAAGAAGTTTCCGAAAGGTGTCTCGCTGCAAATCTTTTTTAGTTTCATCTTTTCTAACTATTTTGCACCAATAGTCTAGTCCAATCTCGCCAACAGCAGCGACTTTATCAATATTTTCTTCAATAAACTTAATGTCAACGTCAACCCTTAAGGCATCTATCAAGCTGGGATGAATGCCTATGGCTGGGTAAATTTTGAGGTTCTTCCTTTCATGTTTCATGCTTTCTTTAAGAGCCCATTGATTTGATGTCCAATCTGTACCCATAGTTACAACTGAAATTAACCCTGCTGCTTCAGCTCTAGCAAGGGCATCGTCTAATTCTCCTATCTCTTCTAGGTGTGCATGTGTATCTATAAGACTAATTAACATATCATCTTTCTGATTATCTAAAAACAAACGGTTAATATAAACTATGCAATAATTTATGTCTTATTAAAAATTATAAAGTGGAAAGTAAACTTTTTAGCCTGTACTGTTAATTTATGTGTCTAATGGTGTATCTTATGATTGACAGAGTTGGAATAGCTGTTGTTGGAGCTGGATTTGTAGGAGGACAAGCGCATGTTCCAGCCTTTAAAAAGATACCTGAATCTGAACTAGTTGTTATATGCGACAAAATTGAGAGTAGAGTGAAACCGCTTTCTGAGAAATATGGCGTAAAATACTGTCTAGATTACGAAGAAGTCTTAAAAGACCGTAATGTTGACGCGGTAGTTTTAGCTGTGCCTACTCCTTTTCACTTTGAATTGGCAATCAAAGCTATGGAAAAAGGCAAGCATGTTCTATGCGAAATGCCTTTGGCACCAACTATTGAGCAAATCAGAAAAATGAAGGAAACGTCAGAAAAAAACGACGTCTTATTGATGCCTGATTTAAACTTCAGGTTCGCCCCAGTATACGTCAAGACGAAGGAGATGATGCAAGAAGGCGTTATTAGGAACCCTATCGCTGTACATTATAGGGAGTTTATTCCTGCTGCAGCTTTAGCTGATCAATGGCCTGCTGGCTCTTGGGCGTGGGACATAAACAGAAGTGGAGGGTATCCGGATTTTACACTTTCAGTCTGGTCAATTGACCTGTTAAGGTGGTTGTTTGAGGACGAAATATCAAACATCAAGTGGATGTCTAATTATACTCCCCTTAAGGAATTCGGCGGAATTCTTGGTTACAACACAATGGGTATAATCAAATTCGAAAAAGGAATGGTTGGTTCTCTGCATTATGGAGCCACAGTAAATAAGCTAGCAAGCATAAGCAGGCTTGAGGTGTATGGGGACAACACAAACGTTTTGCATGCAGTTTGGAACAACAAGATAGTTCTTTACGGGTCTGATTCTGAGCAAAAGGAGATTCCAGTTGAAGCAAAAGGAACAAGAAGTTGGGGCCACTACCAGCTAGATAACCACTTCATTGAATGTGTGCAAATGAACAAAAAGCCTTTAGTTACGGTTGAGGACGCCATAAAAACTCAGGAAATTGCACAAAAAATGGTGGTCTCATGAAGTGACTGAAGTTTTAAAAATAGGCATTTTGAAGTTCGGTTGCATTGGAACTTTGCCTTTAATAGAGTTTCTCTTTGACGAGAGAGCTGAAAGAACAGATATCGATGTGAGAATTTTTGGCACAGGAGCTAAACTAGGAATAGAACAATGTATAGAAGCAGCAAAACTGTTGCTGGAACAAAAACCAAATTTCGTGATTCTCGTTGGACCAGCACAATCGGCACCTGGACCTACTAAAGCTCGGAAAATGATAGCTGCCGCAAAAATGCTTGCAATAGTTATTTCTGACAGTCCAGCTAGCAAGATCACAAAAGAATTTGAGGAATTAGGCTTTGGATACATAATCGTAGAAGCTGATTCAATGATAGGTGCTAGAAGAGAGTTTCTTGACTCAACTGAAATGGCGACATACAATTCTGATATTATAAAAGTTCTAGCCAATACTGGAGTATACAGTCTCATTGTTGAAGTTATAGATGAGATAATAAAATCAATCAAATCTAACATAGAGCCAAAGATGCCTAAAATCGTCATAAACGGAGCCAATGCAGTTGAAGCAGCCAAGTTCATGAACCCTTACGCAAAAGCTAAAGCCTTAGCAGCATATGAGATAGCTTGTCAAGCCTTAAAGCTGACTACTGAAGCGTGCTTCAAGGTTCAAGATCCTAACATTTATGTACCGATGGTTGCAGCGGCACATGAAATGGTAAGAAACGCCGCCAAACTTGCAGATGAAGCGCGCGAAATCGAAAAAAAAGGAGATACCGTGTTCAGGAAGCCACATTTCAAAGATGGATCTTTAGGTGCAAAGAAAGCTTTGTTAGAAAAGCCAAAAAAAGCTACGTAAATTACTTTAAGCTGCTAGATAATGTGTTTTCCTTAATGTTTATTTATTAGTTGATTCTTTCTTCAGAAGAGCGTTGGAGGTTATGTAATGCCTGCAATTGAGGTTGGAAGAATTTGTGTCAAAAAGACGGGCAGAGAAGCTGGTAAAAGATGCGTTATAGTTGATATTATCGATAAAAACTTCGTTCTCATAACTGGACCAAAATCCGTTACAGGCGTGAAGCGAAGACGGGTCAATGTAAACCACATTAATGTCACTGAGGAAACAATAAAAATAAAACGTGGAGCGTCCGATGAAGAAGTAGCTCAGGCTCTTGGTGTGCCACAAAAAACTGAAAAACCAGAGGATTCTGAAGAAAGGAAGAAAGTAAAAACAAAAAAGATCGCCGAGTCCATATAATACTTAACCTTTTTAACTTGTTACTGCCTTCATTCTGTTTAGAGGTAATTATGATGCTTAGTATACCTGCCCCATGGACTGTAAAAAGAGAAATCATAATAAAGTCAGAGGCTCAAACCGACCTAAACTACGGGTGTAAGCCAGAAGGAAGATCCCATGAAAACATACTCAGATTTGGCGTCATAAACCTAGATAAGCCTCCTGGACCATCAAGTCACGAAGTTGCAGCTTGGGTAAGACGCATTTTAGGCGTTAAGCAGGCCGGTCACGGCGGGACCTTAGAGACCTAGAAAACGACAGAGTCAAGGATATCCCAAAGTAACTGGCGTATTGCCTATTGCTCTAGATGAGGCGACGAAGGTTGTTCATGCACTGTTGGGTTCTGGTAAAGAGTACGTTTGTGTTATGAAACTTCATAAAGAGTTGCCTGAAAGTCGAGTGAAAGAAGTTTTAGGCATATTTCAAGGTGAAATTTTTCAGAAACCGCCTATTCGTGCATCAGTTAAGAGACAGGTTAGAATCCGTAAAATCTATTATCTTGATGTGCTTGAGGTTGACGGTAGAAACGTCCTTTTCAAGGTCGGCTGTGAGGCTGGCACCTATATTAGAAAGCTTTGTCATGATATAGGTGAGATTTTAGGATGCGGAGCTCATATGCATGAGCTTAGAAGAACAAGATCAGGGCCATTTACTGAAACAGATAATATTGTTACTTTGCACGACATTGTTTACTTGTATAGCAGGTGGCAAGAAACTCATGACCCGAGATTTCTTAAAAAGTTCATTCAGCCTATGGAAAAAGCTCTTGAACTTATGCCTAAAATCATTGTGAAAGACTCAGCTGTAGATGCTTTGTGTCACGGCGCTCACTTAACCTCGCGAGGCGTTGTTTCATTGGAGACAGGCATTGAGGCTAGAAGCAAGGTTTGCTTGTTTACGTTGAAAGGTGAGGCGGTAGCCTTAGCAACCGCTACTGCGACAACTCAAGAAATTCTGAAAAAGAACCACGGCATAGTTGCAAGAAATGATAGAGTCTTAATGCCGCGTGGAACATATCCAAAACTCTGGCACTCCAAACAGCGAGATGCCTAAATCTCTTATTTTTGAGAAAGATTAAGATTAAATAGACTTCAAACATCTAAAACATTTAAGACAGCCTATAAAAGCCGGGGTCTCCTAGAGCCTAAAAAGGCGGGGAACCAGGTATGGAGCAGATCCCAAAAAGGAGCTGAAGCCTGGAGTCCCAAAAAAGCCACATAGTCTGTGGCCCATGGGGCCGCGTGGGTTCAAATCCCACCCCCGGCGCCAAACCTCCATTTACGGCACCCCTTTTAAACCCTCAAAACCTCTCATTAGCGAAACGGGAACATCCACGGATACTTTTGGAGGCTTATGAGGTATAGGCGTAGGATAGGGAACTGGCGAGATGGCGGTCTCGCGTTAAGCTCCCTAAGCCACTTGGAGGCGCTTAGCCTGTCGATGAGGAAGGCATCGAAATATGTATCAAGCCTCTCAACCCTCCTGAAGGTCGTCAATTTCGATCCTGCATCAGCCTCCAGAAAATATGTTGAAAGGGTTGTCGCCGGGATAAACAGTCGGAGGTACAAGGCTTTGCTGCAAGCGGTCTTTGAGGGCATGTTTAGAGTAGGCGATGTGCTGACCATAAAGGTTGGAAGCGTGACGTTCGAAGAAAACCATTGCCTAATCTCCGTATACGGTAAGACAGGAGTATAGCGTGTACCATTGGTCGCCTCTTATATGCCCCTGCTAGAATATCTTCAAAAGCATCCTGAAAAAGAAGATCTTGAAGCACCTTTATGGTCTTCCTTTCAAACAATCCTAGGGGAGAGGCGGTAAGCTACCGCTACTTCCGCAAGCTACTCAAAGGGCTGTTGAGGAAGAGTGGAATAAAAGGAGGCCTGACCTTACATGCTCCGAAATTTATGCCTAACATCGCCTGCAAAAGTCTTCACCAAGTCGAAGCTTGAACTGTGCAGAATGGATTCAAATTCAAAGGTGGCTCGTAGGTACATTCATTTCTCCGCAAGGGTTCTGGAGGAAGCAGTCCTCAAGATTCACGAGTTAAAACAGCTAGACGAAACAAACATCCTGCTTAGGCGTGCGGATTGCCCCATGTGTGGAAGAAAAAACAGCCCCGCAGCGCAAGATGCATCTACTGTGGTTTCGATTTTAGACAAAGAAACCGCAATTAAAACTGAGCAAGAAAGGAGAGGGATGAAAATATTGGACGGCTTGAGAGGCTTAGGCGGCCTGTTTCTTCCTTATGGAGGCTCAGAACAGAACTCCTTAACGATTAACCCTCTCAGATTTTTGGTCTCTTCCACGATCGCCTCCAAATCCGACCTTTTAATAACTATGAAGTCACAGGTCTTCAAAGGTTTCACAAAAAGCCAGAATCCCACGAGCTTTTAAGCATGAAAACATAACAAAATCATGGAGGATCTCCTTTTTGGTTAGAGATAATGACG
>CAZIFH010000204.1:0-4464 GCA_964539065.1 uncultured Candidatus Bathyarchaeia archaeon
TTACTTATTACTCTTTCAATGCCGTCAAATAAATTCTGCTCAATCGTCTTAATTTTGCTATACCATTCGAACATGTAGTCATACTTGGGAAAGCTAACCTTAGATAGTTTACCATTCTGAAAATTAGCGTACCACACATTAAAATCATATGAGGATTTACCGTTTGGAACCTGAATAAATACTTTTTAATCACAAAAATCCTCAACTAAAATAACTCTAAAGTTTCTTTGTGTTCCGATGCTGAATGTTTTTTCAAGCCAACTTTGTACAACTTCTGCTAACGGCAGATTTCCAAAGGATACATAAGTCTCATCTTCGTATTTTTCATCATTGATAAATTGGGTTACTTTAGGTCCAAATTTTTCTTCTCTACTTGCCAATTAGATCATCTCATTTTTTATCAGTCCTACGTTTCGCCTGAAAATTTCAAGGTTCATAAGAAAGGGTATTCGAGACTGCTCCATTTGTTGCTCTTGCACCTCAAATTCAAGCATCTGCTTAATATTTTTAACTAATCCAAACCACCCCATTCCGTCAGTTATATAAATAAGCCTATACTTTCCACGGCATGCCTTTTTTAATTCTATAAAATGGCGCACTACTTCTCTTATCTTCGACATCGATGTAGTAAAATAATTTGTTTCTATGACAAAATGTACATGTCCATTTGATATGAGCACAAAATCAAAACGCTTATCCTCTTTTTTCCACATTTTTTCAGCAGTGTAAATGTACTTGTTTTGTTTAATGTCTAAAGTATTTTGAGATTTCAAAAAGTCATCAAGCTCTTCTATATCTGCAAGATTAGCAAAAGGCTTGAAAACAAAGCCCGCGGACTCCAAAATTTCCTTAACCCTTCTCGAGCCATATTCACCTCTCTCTCGTTTAAGAATTTCAACATTTACTGTCCTAAGACTGCGTTCAAGTGTTGGTCTAACGGCGTTGGTATCAACAAGTATTTTCAAGTCCTCATTCTTGACAAGAAATTCTGCAATTCTCTTTCGAACATTAGCATCTCTTTCAATTCTCGATTTCCAGAGAGGCCAACACTTTTCTTCGCTGCCAAGATAGGTCATAAGAGTTTTCTTGAAAGTAGCCATCATTGCATTGTCATTAGATTTTTGCATGTCAGGAATTCCTAAATACTCCCCCCATTTTTTTGACTGTGATACCTTTTTATATTGTTCAAGAAAAGTATGGTCTCTATCAATTAAGTCAATGTAGTAATTAATGTCGTCCAATCTATTACGGTCAAATAAAAAGTTGATCAACTCAAGATTTGTAAATCTTAGTTGTCGATGCAAATGGGTTAACAGGAGAAAATATCTTGAGTCATGTGTCAACAATCTGGCAACCATGCTAACAAATTCTTCTTCTGTTTTGTATATCCCCTTTAACTCTTGAAGTCTTTCAGCAGCCCTCCACAGTGCCTCTTCTCCACCAAAAACTTTCCTTAAAAAGGAGGTGACAGATTCAGCAACAATTCTTTCTGGGAGTTCGCAAGTAACATCCAAGGTAGCGTAAAATTCCTGCAGACGTTCCTTAACAGAAATTCCCAATCCAATTCCCATCAAGTTTAATGCATTCCTTACTGAAAAATCTTGCCAAGACAATTCTTTATAAGTAGAAAACAACTTATCTACTTAGTGATTTCCATGGGACAGATAAATCTTAATGTTGATGATAAACTGGAAAAGGAATTTCGGAGAATCGCCGCGGAAAGATTTGAGGCAAGGAAAGGATTTTTGAAAAAGGCCGTTGAAGAAGCAATTCGTGATTGGATACAAAAAAACAGCAAGGGTGGAAAAGGTGTCTAAAGAATACGCAAGCATGAAAGAGATCAAACTCGAAGATTATAAAGAATTCATAAAAACTCAAAAAGAAATCGTTATAGAGAATACTAAAATAAAAATTGGAGAACCGAAGAAAATAAAGGAGTACCAACCGAAGGAGTTTGTGCTCGAAACAACTAACGTATGGTCTTTTCCAGATAGAGGAACATGGGTAACTCATCAGGGAAATTTTAGAGGCAATTGGCCACCGCAAATGGCAAGAAACATTATTGCCCGCTATTCTAAGCCAGGCGAGACTGTTTTAGACCAAATGTGTGGTTCAGGAACAACATTAATAGAATGCAAATTATTGGGAAGAAACGCTATAGGAGTAGATATAAACCCTGCCTGCATAATGCTAACCATTGATAGGTTAAACTTCGACTATACGCCACTTGACCCAAGCTTTCCAAAAGTTATAATAAAAACCTACGTGGGCGACGCAAGAAATATAAATCTGGTGGAAGATGCATCCATAGACCTTATAGCCACACACCCTCCATATGCAAGCATTATACTATATAACAAGAAAGAAAAGATAAATGGAGACTTATCAAATATACACAGCATTGACGAATACATAAATGGAATGAGAGAAATAGCAAAAGAAAGCTATAGAGTATTAAAGCCTGGAAGGTTCTGCGCAATACTCATAGGGGATACGAGAAGACACAGACACCATGTGCCAATAGCATTTAGAACAATGCAAGCTTTTCTCGAGGCGGGTTTTATCCTAAGAGAAGATATAATAAAATATCAATGGAAAACAAAAACAACAAGAGAAAAATGGGGAGGACTAACAAAAGTAGCAGAAGAATGCTGGGTAGGCATAGACAAAAAAACCAAAAAATACTACATGGACTTTTACCTTCTGTATTATGAACATCTGTTTATATTCAGAAAACCAGAGAATGGTGAAGACATTACTCGTTATAAAGATAGCATGAACATATAGAAATTTCAGAAATTTTCACATGCTTAAGTGAAATCCAGTCTTTTTCAGGCTTTAAGTTTCACTTAAAAACGTTTCTAAACAAAATTTAACAAACCATACCTAACTTTTACGAGACGATAAGAATGCCAAATTATCTAATTGAAATAATCCTTGTAGTGCAAGCCAAAAACCCAGAAGCCCGAAAAATCGCCGACTACATCATAGATATGCCAATCTCAGATAAAGAAATCGAAAACAAAATAGAAAGCCTGAGGTGTGAAGAAATTGTCGAAATCACAAATCAGAAACCACGGTGAATTCTGGCCCAAAGTAAGACCCTTGATCTGGGAGAAAGCTCAGCAGCTCTATCAGGAAGAACAAGCCAGAACCATGGGCACAGACTACAAGGGCATAGCAGCAACCCGCAAAGAACTCAGAGAAGCAAGATACTTCCACACAGCAAAACTAATCGTCCTCAGAAACCTATACCTCCAAAACAAAAAAGAACCCTACGCTCAAAATGGAAGAAATAGTGTTAGTTCCTACAAATAATTTCTATGACATCATCTTTCTGTATTTGCTCTATTTTCTGATTGCTGTGGCTTTGATAAATGTTGCAATCAGCCCTATTACAAAGATGGCAGCTGTCGCGAAAAATGGTATATCCTTTAAGAACAAGGAGGTTAGAAATAGATAACAAAAAAGAAAAACGAGCACTGCAAGGTCAAGTGTTGCCTCTGGTTAGGCATAAGAGTTACCATTTCTTTTTCTCTTAGCTTTCAAACTTGCAGGAGTCCTTTTGTAACTTCTTTCTTGATATCTACAGCCACCTGAATAGTTTGTGCAACCTCTATAGAGTTCGCCAGTAAGCTGAGCCCTCCTCCACACCAATGTTGAACCACAACGAGGACATATACCTGCAGGCAAACCACGTTTCGGATATTGTTTAAAAATAGAATTGAATCGCTCAGGCGATTCACGCCAATCCAAAATAATATGATCGAGACATACATGATCGGCGTATTCACCGAATATTTTTTTAGCTTCCTGAGGGGTAGTATAAGGATTATGGCGATACATTCTATGCTGTGTCCCTAATATTTCCCAAGGTTTATCCATCCATGAATGCAAATCGTCGAATCGGTTCCCATATTTTTTCAGACTATCTTGGCAGTGTTTCTCATGAGAAGGCATGACTTATCTAAATCTACATAATTACCGATTCAAATTAAATGTTGCGATGTTTGATTAAACGCCTACCCTTATAAAAGATTCTTTACGGCATCTTAAAAATCCAACTCCTCAAAATAAAAACCAGAAAGAAGAGAAAACTTGCCTAAACAGGGATTGAAGGGCTTATGCCTAAAAACCGAAGTCGCCCGATTGCTACGCTTTAAAGCAGAAAACGCAAACATGGGCTTAAAAAATTACTTGAAAGTCTCCTTTTAGGACGGTTCAGTCTGGGGACCGAACGTATGCACCTATGTTTCAGCGGCGCCTTGATATGCGCTTACCTGACGTCTTGAGTTGCCAACAGTCTTTCTAACATGACTGAACGTGTTTCAATTGTTCAGACCTTGAGCTTTTAAAGAACAAACGGGAAAATATAGTAAGTGAGGGAAAAAGAAGATGCCTAAAAAGGGGTACACGTCAATAATCGTTAAAGAAGACATCCGCGCAAGACTTGAAGCCGCAGCA
>CAZIFH010000205.1:0-3902 GCA_964539065.1 uncultured Candidatus Bathyarchaeia archaeon
ATGTAATCATTTCTATAGATAGGTTCTGATTGAGGAAATCTGGTTAATGAAATCTCCAATCCTAAATCTCCTGAAAACGCCATTTCAGCCGCTGCAACAGCTAATCCGCCTTCAGACAGGTCGTGGCAAGCTCTTACATAACCCTCCTCGATCGCTTTTGAAACACAGTTCATTGTTCTCTTTGCTTCATTCAGTCTAACTACTGGAACTGAACATCCAACATACCCTTGTATTCTATAATATTCTGAGCCTCCTAGTTCAGCATAAGTCTGCCCTACAAGGTAGATAAGATCTCCAGGAGCCTTCAGATCCATTGACACTGTCTTCCGAATATCAGGGATTATGCCGATGGCTGTTATCAGAAGGGTTGATGCGACTGACCCTAAGGGCGACTCGTTGTACAAGCTGTCTTTTCCTGAGATGAAAGGTGTTTCAAAACCCTTCGAGTATATGTAACATGCTTCACAGGCTTTTACAAGTGAGCCTAACCGGTCGGGTTTTTCTGGACTTCCCCATACAAAATTGTCGAGAAGTGCTATTCTTTGCCCCCCAACTGCGATGTTATTTCTTATAGCTTCATCAATGTTTGAAGCCGCCATCCAGTATGCATCGATTTTACCATATTGAGGATTAATTCCGCAAGAGATTACAACTCCCCTATATGAATTGTCAAGCGGCTTTATTACAGCCGCATCGCTTGGACCGCTGTATATTCCGCAAAGAGGCTTTAGAACTGTGTTTCCCTTAACTTCATGATCATATGTTCTTATCACAGATTCTTTGCTTGCAATATTCGGCGAGGATAACAAATCTATTAATACTATGGTTAGGTTTTTAGGCTCACTGAACTGTGGCTCAGCGATTTCAATTTTTTTCCATTCTACCTTTTTTTCAATTTTAGGAGGGTTAAAAAGAAAATCCATGTCTATTTCTGCAACGACGTTTCCATTGTACCATAAAATCAAAGTTTGCTCAGCAGTTAAAGTTCCAATATCTGTAGCCTCAACATTTTCTGATGCAAAGATTTCCAGAACTTTTGAAATGTTCTTTTTCGGTACTGTGATTAGCATTCTTTCTTGAGATTCAGAAATGTAAATTTCCCATGGTGAAATATTGTGGTATTTTAAGGGGACTTGGTCAAGTTTTACGTTTGCTCCACACTTGTATTTGTGTGCAACTTCACCTACCGCACTTGAAAGTCCTCCTCCACCAAGGTCAGTTATCGAGGAAGCTAGTTCTTGATCTCGTATTTTGATAATTGCCCGTTTAAGTTTTTCTTCTTCAATTGGATTTGCAATTTGGACAGCTGGTCTTGAAACTTCCTCAGATTTTTCGGTTAGTTCTAGCGAAGCAAAGGTTACGCCATGAATTCCGTCTCTTCCTGTTCGTCCTCCAGCCAAAATTAAATGATGGCCTGGTTTAGCTTTTTTTATGTACTTTTTTATTGGTAAAGTTCCTATGCATCCACAGTATACAACTACGTTTCCTGTGTAGCTTTCATCAAAACAAATGGCGCCGTTGATGGTTGGTATGCCCATGTTGTTTCCATAACATCCGATTCCTGCAACGACCCCTCTGAAAACATATTTTGGATGTTTTATGCCTGCTGGTAATTTGCTGAAATCATAGTCGAGTGGACCAAACCCTAAAACATCAGTGCAAGCTATGGGATCAGCCCAAACCCCAAGTATGTCGCGGATTACGCCACCCGTTCCTGTCGCAGCACCGCCAAATGGTTCAATTGCTGAAGGGTGATTGTGAGTTTCCACCTTAATCGCAATACATATATCATCTTGGAATTCTACTATGCCTGCATTATCCTCGAAAACGGAGATACACCAAGGCTTGTTCAATTCAAGCGTAGACTTGGCAATGTATGTTTTGAAAAGAGAATCTATTTTTTTTCCTTCGGGTGTTACAATTGTTGCTTTAAAGGTTTTGTGGAAACAATGTTCAGACCATGTTTGTCCCAAAGCTTGCAGCTCAACATCAGATGGATTTCTACCTTTTCGGGTAAAGTATGCCTGAATCGTCTTCATCTCCTCGATATTAAGCGCTAACCCCATTTCTTCGCTTATTAGGGCAAGTTGTTGTTCGTTAGTATTACGTATATCAATTTCATAAAGCTCGAATGGAACATCCTTCTTAATGTATGTTTGTCTGTTCATCGACTTTCCTCTATATTGATTATGTAATTGTCTTTAACGGGGTTTGCTAGAAGTCTACGACACATTTCATCAACGATTTCTCTTGCTTCTTCAAGTGAAGAAGCATTAATACAAATCTCGTAAACTTTGCTGACCTTAACGGATTCAACAGCATAGTTCATTTCGACAAGAGAATATTTTGTTGTCTCGCCTTCGGGATCAGAATGTCCAGGCTTAAGACTTACCTCAACCCTTGCCATGTATCGCATAAGAATAGTAAAAAGAAGACTTTATATTAAGTCTTATTAATGTGTTATTCTCAGAATTTTGAGAAGTGACGTTATCAACCCACAAATAATGTGAAAAGAGTAGCTTTTTTGAACCTCATTTGCGACGTCGAATACTTAATTTACTTCATCTTCTAGCGCTAAACTAAATTACACAAAAAATTCGTTGAAGGCAAATCACTTTTAAGTTTAAACTCTTATTTATTGATTGACTTTGAAAAACCAGCTACCTTTGCTTGCTCAAATAACACGGATAATCAATTATGCCTTTACGAGAAGAAAAATCTAAAGATATTGAGGCTATAGATCAAATAACACCAAAAATGATGTATTTGCATCAATCAAATGATACATTTAAATTCATAAGTACTTACCTCGAAAAGGATGATTAAGATAAACTATCTTTTCGATTATCAACTAGCTTAGATGCAATATTTTTTAATAATTTTTGGTTAAGATTTTTTGAAGCAAAAAAACAGACTTGAATTCGTTAAAAATGTAAAACCGATTTTGCTTCACAAACCTTTTTAACAAGTATTTTTAATTACTAAACTTCTGTAAGATTATTATTAATCTGCCTTTTTCATAGAGTAATGCCTTAATAAAAATCCTACTTTACATAGTAGAATTACAAGCCTAATTCTTTTATATTGCGTTGCAGATGCCTCTTCAAAATTAACCTGTCTGCATACCATTAAATATGAGATGATTGAATCTTGCAAATGTTAGAATGGTTTTATTAATTTAAATGAGTCAAAAACATAAAGAAAAATGGGTTGAAGAAGATGGCAGTGTTTAGAGCAGTATGGGTTCGCCTTTCGGTTCCTTATCAGTCTTCTTTTGTAACTTCACTTCTAGAACGCCGTTTTTGTATGAAGCTTTAGCTTTCTTTGTGTCTACCTTCACTGGAAGCTCAACTATTTTGTGATACTTTCGTTCTGCAGTGTCTACATCAATTGAGAGCGTCGTTTCGGTTCCATGCATTTTGATGTCTTCTTTCTCGACGCCTGGAAGCTCCACTATCACATGTACCTCGTTGTCTGTTTCTGTAATGTCAACTAGAGGTTCACGTTCTTCGCTAATGTTTACATGCGGCCGACCAAATCTTGCTTCAGGTTTAATGTTGCCGAACTGTCGCACTTCAGGTTTTCCATCAGGCCCAATCTTCATAGTATATCCATAGACGAAAGGTCCAAACTCACGTACCTTAGAGCCGTCTGGCAATGTCCTCTCTCTGACTAAGTCTTTAGGTGCCATTCTGGAAAACTCTTCGAACTGTCTCTCCATAAACTCTTCCATTTCTCGTATCATTCTATCCATGTCCAAGAAACTACTTCGGAAGAAAGGCCACCATCTTCTTCTTCCCTCATGCCAATCATCCCAATATTCGTCTATCATGTTTATCACCCCCTATGTTATTACGTAAAGGTAATTACCAAATGGTAATATATAAATATTACTCAAAGGT
>CAZIFH010000206.1:0-2569 GCA_964539065.1 uncultured Candidatus Bathyarchaeia archaeon
GGTACAGGAACATCAATAGTGGCTGTTTATAATAGAGGGAAAAAAATTACTCATTTAGGAGGTACAGGTGTTGGTGGCGGAACTATTTTGGGGCTTGCGAAAAGAATGCTTGGCGTTAACAACTTTGAAAAACTTGAGGACATGGCGTTGAGTGGTGATACAAATAGGACTGATTTAACAGTTAGAGACATTGTAGGCGAATCGATTGGAATCATTCCGGCGGATGCAACAGCCTCAAATCTGGCTAAGCTCTCTTCTGAAACGTCGCAAGAAGATGTGGCAGCTGGAATTTTTAACATGGTTTCTCAAACTATAGGTGTGGTCTCAGCTATGGCTGCGAAATCATGTGGTTTTGAGAGGGATGTAATTTTCGTTGGAAGGCTAGTTAAAAGTCAACTAGTGTCAAGAATAGTTCTTGACACGGTCAAGATGTTTGGTATAAAAGCAATTATTCCAGAAAATTGCGAATATTGCACAGCGACAGGAGCAGCTGTTTACATTTTTGGTGGTGCAACAAATTAAAACATTTCTTACGTGTTAACACCTTCTTTCTAGCGTAAAGTTTAAAGGTTAATTTTGCGAATTTGCATACTGCATCTGAGATTTAGGAGACGTTTAATTGATCTCTGATTCAATTCTTGAAAAGAAGGTTCAGATTCTTCTTGAGCTAAGAGGCTACAAACTTTTAAACAGGGAAGAAGTTAAAGAAGGAGAGTTTTTAATAGTCGAAAACCGTAGACAAAAGAAAATACTGATATGGGCAATAACTGGCGTTGAAACAATTGGTATTCGTTTCATTAACCTCTTGTCAAAAAAGGTGATTTCTTTGGAACTTGACAGCGGAATAATAATTTCTAACGGCAGATTCACCTATTCTGCTAAAGCGAATTCGAAAAAGAAAAAAGTTGAACTTATTCCGCCTAACTTTCCATCTTTCAACATATTCAATCATTGCCTAGTTCCTAAACACGAGATTCTACCGGCTGAAGAAAAAGAAGCAATCCTTAAACATTATCGTGTACAACCTTATCAATTGCCACTGTTACGTACTTCAGATCCCATCTCTAAGGTCATTGGAGCTAGGGCAGGTGACTTGGTAAAAATTACTAGGAAGAGCCTCACTGCTGGAGAATATGTTTCTTATCGTTATGTTGTTGAAGGTTAACTTTTTACTAGAAGATCTTATATTGTTACTTTAACATTCATGTTATGCTATGTGCTAATATACATCATTCATCTTAATTTATTCATAAGTTAGTAGATTAATGGATTAATTGTATTAGAATGTGTGATATTATGTAATCTAGAATAAATTGGAAATGCCAAAGATTATTAGTCCTGTAAAGGGTATTTTAAAATGGATAAGATAGATTTCAGATTGGGACAGATGCAGGTTGCCTTAGAGATTCCTCCATTCTTTGTTAATTTTGACAAGAGGGAATTCAGTTCAATTATGACAAGGAAAGAGAAGGAAGGAAGAAAAGCTTTGTTCTACGTTTACATTTCTAGAAAGAACCAGATGTCCAAGCTTTTGCTGCTGAAGGCTATGCATCAAGACATATTTATTCCAGTAACATTAAAAATAAATGAGGAAATAGAAAAGAACGAAATCAATACTTTTATAGAGTCTGTTCAAAATACAGAGAAAGAATGGCATTATCATGGTTTAGGACTTTGGGAAAGAAGGTTTTTTAGCTGTAAAGTTTTTATGGTGCTAATCATTGGAGAAGATAGGTGGACGGTAAGACCTATGGTTGCAAAGGATGGGTTATTAGGCTTTGGAGTTGAAATTCCAATAGAAAATGTTCTTCGTCCAAATTTTCTTAACAGTCTTGAAGAAGAAGAAAAAAAAGATTTAGACTTACATGAGCACATAGACAACTTACATTTTCATTTTACAGTATATTCTGTGGAAAGATTCATTCAGCTAGTAAAAGATTGGGATTACTACTTTGCTCATAAGGAAAGGTGGAAAATGAGCGTTAAAATTCCTTAAGAAACTTAATAATTATTAGACTTAGAACTATATATGTATCCAACAATCAGTTTCGTTCATAATCAGAAATAAAAATATAAAAAAGGATTATTCTAAGAGTTTAGGCATGAAGAGGTGTCTTGTTGGCTGTACTTACGCTGGTTTAAAGAAGTATCTCGACCAATGTGGCCATTTAGGTGACGTTTCAGTGTCAAAATCTAGTTTTAACTCAATTCCGACTTTTAACTTTTCATGTTCAATCTGTTTTATTATTCCAGGTATTCTTAATCCATTTTTTAGCTCCACAATACCATATGCATAAGGAGTATCTTTCTGAAACTGTTCAGAGGCTACATAGATGATCGTATACGTGACTAGGTACCCCTTCGTGTCCAGTTGTGTCCATTCAAAGTTTTTGGAGTAACAGCTTGAACACATTGGTCGTGGAGGTAGATAAAGTGTTTCACACTGCTTACATTTTGCAGCCATCAATTTTTCTTCTTTAAGGAACTTGAAAAACTGTTCAATCGTGAATGGCGGTGTTTCGATATCGTGAATTTTTTCTTCCATCTTTATTCTCTCCTAAAAATATGT